>JBKHWY010000022.1:0-18048 GCA_046566285.1 Gammaproteobacteria bacterium
CTGAACAAGATCGGCGCCAAGTACGGCCAGGAGTACACCACCCGCTTCGGCTTCGAGGCCGACAAGAACCCGCCCTACCTCACGCTGGCGCTGGGCGCCGGCGCCACCACGCCGCTGCAGCTGGCGGGCGCGTACGCGGTATTCGCCAACGGCGGCTACCGGGTCAGCCCCTACCTGATCAGCAAGGTCACGGACGCCAACGGCAAGGTGCTGTCGCAGGCCACGCCGGACCGCGCCGGCGTCGAGGCCAACCGGGTGATCGACGCGCGCAACGCCTTCCTGATGGACAGCATGCTCAAGGACGTGGTGCGCTACGGCACCGCGACCAAGGCCCTGTCGCTGAAGCGCCCCGACATCTCGGGCAAGACCGGCACCACCAACGATTCGATCGACGCCTGGTTCGCCGGCTATCAGCCGAAACTGGTGGGGGTGGCGTGGATCGGCTACGACCAGCCCAAGAACCTGGGCAACAAGGAAACCGGGGGCGGCCTGGCGCTGCCGATCTGGATCGGCTACATGCAGCAGGCGCTGAAGAACGTGCCGGTGGAAGAGCGTCCGATTCCGGACGGCCTGATCCATGTGGGCGACGAGTACTACTACGCCGAGAACCCGCCCGGCACCGGGGTGCAGAGCCTGGACGTGGGCGCGGCGCGCACCGTCCCGGCCGAGGAGCGGCTGAAGGAAGCGGTCAAGAACGAGCTGTTCTAGACCCAGCCGTCAACATCAGGCGCGCAGCTGCACCGGCGCCCCGCCCTGGGCGCTGGCCAGGCTGGAGACGGCGGCATACATTTCGGAGCCGTCGCGGGTGTTGACCCACTGGCCGTCCACGCGCTTGTAATGGTAGCCGCCGGCCTTGGCGGCCACCCACATCTCCTGCATCGGCGCCTGGCTATTGATGATGATCTTGCTGCCGTTGGCGATGAACTCGATCTCCAGCACATTGCCGCTGCGCTTGCACTCGACGTCGATCACATCTTCATCGTTGAGGCGGTCGAACGCCTCCTCGATCTCGTCCAGGGTGCTTTCGGCCAGGTCCAGGAATTCGGTATCGCTCAACATGCTACACTCCAAGTCTTTGATTGAATTTACTTACAAGCTCGAATTCTAATCGTGAAGTCACTTTCCGCGCTCAATACCGGCATCGCCGCCGGGGTCATGTCGCTGTCGATCCTGCTGTCCGGCTGCGGCCAGACCGGGCCGCTGTACATGCCCAAGCCGCCGGCCAAGGCGGCCGTGCCGCCGCCACCGCCGCACTCCCCGCAAGCCACCACGCCTGCCCAGTCCACCAATCAATAATTAGCCCAGCCTGCCCCCGATATGTCGCAATTCACGTTCCAAGACGGCGTCCTGCACGCCGAAAGCGCCTCGCTGTCCGCCATCGCCGAGCAGTACGGCACCCCGACCTATGTGTATTCCAAGGCGGGCCTGCTGAAGAATTTCCACGGCTATGCCGACGCTTGCCGTGGCCGCGACGCACTGGTGTGCTACGCCATGAAGGCCAATTCCAACCTGGCCATCCTGAACCTGCTGGCGCGCGAAGGCGCGGGCTTCGACATCGTCTCGGGCGGCGAACTGCAGCGCGTGCTGGCCGCCGGCGGCGACCCGGCCAAGGTGATTTTCTCCGGCGTGGGCAAGACCGCCGAGGAAATGCGCTTCGCACTGGACCACGACATCCTGTGCTTTAACGTCGAATCGATCCCCGAACTGCACCGCCTGAACGACGTCGCCGGCCAGGCGGGCAAGCGCGCGCGCGTGTCGCTGCGCGTGAACCCGAACGTGGACGCGAAAACCCACCCGTACATCTCCACCGGCCTGAAAGCCAACAAGTTCGGCGTGGCCTACTCCGACGCGCTGGCCACCTACCGCGCCGCCGCCGCCTTGCCTCACCTGGACGTGGTCGGCATCGACTGCCACATCGGCTCGCAGCTGCTGGACGATGCCCCGCTGCTGGAAGCGCTCGACAAGCTCATCGAACTGATCGACGCGCTGCGCGAAGAAAACATCGTGCTGCACCACCTGGACCTGGGCGGCGGCATCGGCATCAACTACGGCGCCGGCGAGCCGGTGCCGGCCGGCGACTACGTGGGCCGCGCGCTGGCGCGCATCGATGCCTGGCGCGCCGCCAAGTACGACGGCCAGCCGATCAAGGTGATCTTCGAGCCCGGCCGCTCGATCGTGGGCGATACCGGCGTCATGCTGACCACGGTGGAATACCTGAAACCCGGGGAAGAAAAGAATTTCTGCATCGTCGACGCGGCCATGAACGACATGCTGCGCCCTACCCTGTACCAGGCCTGGATGGACGTGCAGCCGGTGCGCCAGAGCGATGCGCCGGCCGCGCTGTACGACGTGGTCGGCCCGGTGTGCGAATCGGGCGACTGGCTGGCCAAGGAGCGTTCGCTGGCGGTGGCGCCAGGCGATGTGCTGGCCCTGATGCAGGCCGGCGCCTATGGCTTTGCCATGGCCTCGAACTACAACACGCGCGGCCGCGCAGCCGAGGTGCTGGTCGACGGCGGGACCGTGCACCTGGTGCGCGCGCGTGAAAACCCGGCCGAGCTGTTTGCCGGCGAAATGTTGCTGAAGTAATCCGCGACGTTCTTCCGTGGCGGCTCCGGCCGCCACGCGACCTTTATCTTCCCAATTGGTTCCCTGAGACGCCCTGCGCACGACTGACGCAGCGCAGGCGCGCGCGCCTGCGATTGGCCGATCCTGTGGCCATTGCGAATTTCGTGTAGGGGGAAGTGACATGGCCGTGTTATGGGCCGTAGCGGGGGCCGTATTGTGGAGCGTGCCGCGGCGTCTGCTGTTCTGGCTGGTGTGCCTGCTGTTTGCCGGGCTCGGCATGCAGGCGCGCGCCCATGCCTTCCCGACGGCGGGCGCCATCGACGAGCTCGGCACACCCTATGAAGCGGCGGCGCTGCTGGCGCTGATCCTGCTATTGGGCGCGCTCAGGGGTACGCTGAGGGGCGCGCGCCGCCGTGGGCACGGCTTGCCGGTAACGCCAGAACAGGCGCGCGCCGAGCAGCAATGCCACGAGGATGCCGAATATCGTCGGCTCGGTGAAGTTATGCTTGCCAGCCTTCATCCACCAGAAGTGCAGGATGCCGAGTGGCGCGATTACATAGATGAGCCGGTGCAGCCATTGCCAGCGCTTGCCGCCCAGGCGCCGGATCATGCCATTGTTGCTGGTGGCCGCCAGCGGAACCAGCAGGACGAAGGCCAAGAAGCCGACCGTGATGAACGGCCGCTTGGCCACGTCCTTGAGCATGGCTTGCACGTCGAAGAAATGGTCGAACCACAGGAAGGTCAGGAAGTGCAGACAGGCGTAGAAAAAGGCGAACAGCCCCGCCATGCGGCGCAGCTTGACGAGCCAGTTCCAGCCCGTGAGCCGCCGTAGCGGCGTAATCGCCAGCGTGATGCACAGCAGGTAGAGCACCCAGTCGCCCGTCCCGCGCGTGATGAATTCCAGCGGCTCGACCAATTGCCCGGTGGCGGTCAGGTAGACCATGCGGGCAAAGGGCAGCAGCGCCAGCACGAACAGCGCCGCCTTGATGGCCGCGAGCTGGCGGGCGGAGGGAGTGGGGTTCATGGCGCGGCAGCTCCTGGGCCGGTCAGTAGAACTTCTTCAGGTCCATGCCGCTGTACAGCGAAGCCACGTCGGCATAGCCGTTGAACATCAGGGTCTTGCGCTTGGGCTTGAAGAAGCCGTCTTCGCCGATGCGGCGCTCGGTGGCTTGGGACCAGCGCGGATGGTCCACGTTGGGATTCACGTTGGAGTAAAAGCCGTACTCGCTGGGCGCCGACACGTTCCACGCCGTGCGCGGCTGGTCCTTCACGAAACGGATGCGCACGATCGACTTGGCGGACTTGAAGCCGTACTTCCAGGGCACCACGATGCGCACCGGGGCGCCGTTCTGGTTGGGCAGGGTTTGGCCGTACATGCCCAAGGTGAGCAGGGTCAGCGGATGATTGGCTTCATCGATGCGCAAGCCTTCCACATAGGGCCAGTTCAGCACCCGGCTGCCCACGCCCGGCATCTGCTTGCGGTCGGCCAGGGTCGTGAATTCGACATATTTTGCATTGCCGTTCGGCTCGACCCGCTTGATGATTTCGGAAAAGGAGTAGCCCACCCAGGGAATCACCATCGACCAGCCTTCCACGCAACGCAGGCGGTACACCCGTTCTTCCAGCGGCGCCAGTTTCAACAGGCTGTCGATGTCGAGCGTTTGCGGCTTGTTCACTTCGCCGTCGATGGTGACCGTCCACGGGCGGGTCTTCAGCGTGTGCGCGTTGACGGCGGGCTCGGCCTTGTCGGTGCCGAACTCATAGAAATTGTTGTAGCTGGAGGCATCCTTGAAGGCGGTCTGCTTCTCCAGCGCGGAGTACGTCGGGTTCAGCCTGGCGGCCAGCTTTTGCGCCGGAGCGGTCTGGGCAAAGGCCTGGCGATTGGCCATCTCCCACAGGGCGCTGCCGGCCACGGCGCCGGCCGCCATCCGCGCGATGAACTGGCGGCGCTGCGCGTACACCTCCTGCGGGGTGATTTCGGAAGCGAACGGAATGTCGAGACCGTTCGGGCGGCGATGGATCATGGCGGCTCCTGCTTGGTTGGCGTGGCAGTGTTTGGACGATAGTCCTTAGACAATACACAGACATTACACCAACTGCGGCCAAAAAGCCGCCCCCGCACCCGCCATTAAAGTTTGCCGTAAGAATGCAGCCCCGAAAGGAACATGTTCACGCCCAGGAAAGCGAAGGTGGTCACCAGCAAGCCCACCAGTGCCCACCAGGCCGCCACGCGTCCGCGCAGGCCGGACATCAGGCGCATGTGCAGCCAGGCCGCGTAGTTCAACCAAACGATCAGGGCCCAGGTTTCCTTCGGGTCCCACGACCAGTAGCCGCCCCAGGCTTCAGCCGCCCACAGCGCGCCCAGGATGGTGGCGACCGTGAAAAAGGCGAAGCCGACGGAAATGGCCTTGTACATCACATCGTCCAGCACCTCGAGCGACGGCAGGCGGTCCACCAGCTTGCCGTGCGACTTGAGCAGATAGGCCGCGCCCACCATGGCCGCCAGCGCAAAGGTGCCGTAGCCGATGAAGTTGGCAGGCACGTGGATCTTCATCCACCAGCTTTGCAGGGCCGGCACCAGCGGCTGGATGTCGGCGGCGTCACGCGCGACCGTGTACCACAGCAAAAAGCCCACGGCGGCGGCGATCACCGGCAGCACGAAGGCGCCCAGCTGGCGCGTGCCGTAGCGCTCTTCGTAGTACAGGTAGAACATCGCCGTGATCATCGAGAACAGGATGAACACTTCGTACAGGTTCGACACGGGAATGTGGCCCACGTCGGCGCCAACCAGGTAGGACTCGTACCAGGGCACCATCATGCCGGTAAAGCCCAGCACTACCGCCGCCCAGCAGAGCTTTGATCCGACCGCGCCGCCGAAGGGCGAGCGGCTGGCCAGTCCCAGCCAGTAGAACACGGTGGAGAAGGCAAACATGGTGCTCATCCACAGGATCGCCGACTGGCTCGACAGCATGTACTTGAGGAAGAACTTCTGGTTGGCGAGGTTCAGGTCGCCGCCATACAGGCTGACCGCCCACAGCGACAGCAGGGCCACCAGGGGAATCAGCCAGCGCACCGGCTTCCAGTGCCAGCCCAGCGCGGCAAACGTCGGCGCGGCCAGCACCAGGATGGCTTTCTCGTACACATCCATGTAGGCGCCGAAGCGCACCAGCGCCCACAGGGCGGCCGCCAGCAGGCCGGCCGCAAAGACCCAGTCAAATGCACCCAGGCGCTTGAAGTAGCCGGGCGTCTGCTGGTACGCGCCCGCCGCGGTGGACGGGGCGGCGGGATTGGATGAGGTGCTTGCTCGGGATAATTCCATCTTGGTCTCCAGTTGCCGACAGCTTACGCCGATTGGGGCAATTTGGTTTTCAGGTCGTCGAATTCGCGCTCGAAGTCGAGCGTCTTGCGCTGGGTGCTCATGGCCATCAGCGCGTCGGCGCCGCCGGCCTCGCCGGCACGCACCCAGACCCACAGGCGCCGCTCGCGAATATAAAACATCGCAAACACGCCCAGCACCAGCAGCACGCAGCCCAGGTACACGACTTTCTTGCCGGGCGAACGGGTCACCTGCAGCACCGACGCCTTCACTTCCTTGAAGTCGTCCAGTTGCAGGTACACGGGGGCGCCATAGAAGAAGCTGTCCGACAGGGCGTTGGTGGCCAGCTGCAGGAAGCGCGCATGGGGCTCGTCGGCCGCCGCGGGCGCCACGCCGTCGCGCTCGCGCGCCGCCTGCCAGAGTTCCCACATGCTGCCGTTCAGGATCTTCATGAAGATGTTCGCGGCCTTTTCCTGCTCGGCCGCCGGGATTTTCTCCAGGAAGCGCGATACCGCCAGGTAACCGCCCTGCTGGCCGTCACCGGCAAAAATGTCCAGGCTCTTGGCGGCCGATTCGCGCAGCTGTTCGGCCATCTCGGGCTTGCCGCTTCCTTCCGGCATCGCGCGGCGCGCGTAGCGTTCAGCGGCCTGGGCGCGCAGGGCCGGCGTGGCCAGCGCGGCGCGCAGGCGCATCCACTCCTTCACGCTGTGGACGTCGTCGGCGGGAATGCGCAGGTAGCTGAACGGATCGTTGGGCGAGGCGCGCACGCCGGCCAGGAACACTTCGGCCCCGTCGATGGTCACCGGTTGCATGTAGTTCTGGAATTCGCGCGCCTGGCCGGTCTTGTCGCGCAGCTTGTACTGCACGCTCGGGCCGACATTCTTCAAATCCTTGTTGCCGGCATTCTTGGCGGCCGAGCCGGAGTGCTTGTCGAGCGTGTTGGCGATCTGCTCGTTCAGCGACTGGCCCTTGGTCACCGCACGGGGATCCTGCTCCGCCCCCATGTTCTCCACGTTAAACGGCCGGAAGCCCGACCACTCCACCGTGAAGGCATCGCTGCCCCGCTTGAGGTCGGTCGCGCCGTTAACTTCCCCGCTGATTGCGAAGGTCTGGGTGTCCTGCCCGGCCATCGGGTAACCCGTCAGGGTGAGCTTGCTGCCGCCATCTTCAAAGCTGGACTGGTACACCGCCACGCCCTTGTAGATCAGCGGCTCGTTGACCTTGATCGTGGCGGGAAAGGTCTTGCCGGTCTCGTTGTCGCGCACCATCACATCGCTGGCGAACAGCTTGGGCATGCCGGTCGAATAGAAGTCGATGGTGAATTTCTGCAGCTGCAAAGTGATCGGCAGCGGCTGCAGCAGCACCCCTTCGGCGCGCGGGATCATCGCCACGTCGCTGGCCTGGCCCTCGGCAATCATGGTGTTGCCCCGGTAGGTCGGATTCGACAGGCTGAGCCGGTGCTGCGCGGGAATGGCGGAAATCAGCACGCCCGAGCCGCCAAATGGCGTCTTGCCGAGGAACCATTGCTGAAACTGGATGGGCAGATCGGAGTCAAGCGAGCCGCCGATCAGGATCACGATGATGGCGCTGTGCGCGAAGATATAGCCGAACTTGTTGGCCGCGCCTTTCTTCGCCGCCACCAGCAAGCCATTGTCCTTCTCGACGATTTTGGTGGCGTAGCCGAAATCCTTCAGGCGCTGGGCCGTCTGGCTCGCCAGCGCGGCCGCATCGAGCGGCGCATGCCATTCGGTCTTGTGGTGGAAGTTACGCAGCGAACTTTCACGCACGTTCTCGCGCCAGCTGCGCATGTCACGGATCATCTTCGGGCCGTTGCGCACGATGCAAAAGCCGGTGGAGAGGATCAAAAACAGCAGGATCGCAATGAACCACCAGCTTGAATAAATGGTGTACAGGCTGAGCTTGTTGAATACCTCGTACCAGAACGGCCCGAACTGGTTGATGTAGTTGGGCATCGGCTCGCCCTGCTTGATCACCGTGCCGATGATGGAAGCGATGGCGACCATGACCAGCAGCGTGATGGCAAAGCGCATCGACGACAGCAGCTCCACCGTGGTGGCAAGCGTGCTGCGGCGGGTGGAGGGGGCGGTTCCGGCGGTACTCATGTTGTCAACAATTCAAATATGCTGCTCAAGCGAGACTGATTAAATGGTGCGGATTAACAAAAAGGGCAGCCCGCTTGCGCGGCCGCCCTTTTCGTTGAGGTGATGTTATTTCGTGCCAGCGGCAGCGCCGCCGGCGGCGCACATGCCCGGCTTATTTCAGGCCGGCGATATAGTCGGCGACCGCTTTCATTTCCTGTTCCGACATCCGCTTGGCCAGCGCGCTCATCTGGACGCTGTTCTTGCGCGCGTCGGTCTTGAAATTGACCAGCTGTGCATAGGTGTAGTCCTGATGCTGGCCAGCCAGGCGCGGATACTGCGACGGGATGCCGTTGCCGGCCGGGCCGTGGCAGCCGGCGCAGGCGGCCACGCCGCTGCTGGCGATGCCGCCCCGGTAGATTTTCTTGCCCAGTTCAATGGTGTCCTTGTTCTTGGCGGCGCCCTGCTTCGGCGTCGTCGTGCCCAGGTAGGCGGCGACGTTCTTCTTCTCGTCGTCCGTCAGCATTTTCGCGTAGGTCGTCATCACCGGATGCTGGCGGTTGGGCGTGGTGAAGTCGATCAGCTGCTTGTTGGTGTACTCGGCGATCTGGCCCGACAGGCGTGGGTTGGTGACAATGGTCGAGTTACCGGCGGCGCCATGGCAGGACACGCAGGCTGGCAAGCCGCGCGCGGCATCGCCCGAATCGTACAGGGTGGCGCCCTTGGCGGCATCCACTTTGGCCGGGGAAACATTGGGCGCATGACCGCCCTCCTGCGCATGCGCAGCAAAACCGGATACAGCCAGGGTTGCAACCAACAAGGACTTCACGAGCACCGCTCCTGCGGGCGCCATACCAAACGGTAAAAATGCACGATTCATTAAATTACCCTGAGACAAGTCAAAAATGGTGTTTATGAAGGAAGCTGTACGCGATCTTGCTCTGGCGCGAAGAACTTTTGCGGCGCAACAAGTCGTAACCCCTTATTGTACAATAGCCAGCACGCGGCAACGCTTCCTTTTTCTTTTCAGTCACCTCGACTGCCCCTCCATGTCCCGACTCTGGCAAGCCCGTTTTTTCACGACCGTCAATCAATTGCGCGACCTGCCGAACACGCACGCGCCCGAGATTGCCTTTGCCGGGCGCTCGAATGCCGGCAAGTCCACGGCCATCAACATCCTGACCAACCAGAAGGGCCTGGCGTTCGCGTCCAAGACCCCGGGCCGCACCCAGCACATCAACTACTTCTCGATTGGCGGTGCGCACGTGGCCATGCACCGCAAGGACCCCACCCGGGTCGACGAGATCGAGGCGCTGCTGGTGGATTTGCCGGGCTATGGCTATGCGGAAGTGTCCGGCACGGCCAAGCTGCACTGGCAAAAATTGCTGGGCGACTACGTCCAGCAGCGCGAGCAACTGGCGGCGCTGGTGCTGATCATGGATTCACGCCGCCCGTTCACGGAACTGGACGTGCAGATGCTGGAGTGGTTCGCCCCCACCGGTAAACCAATCCACTGCATCCTGACCAAGGCTGACAAGCTCAACCGGAACGAATCGACCAACGCCCTGCGCCAGGCCCGCCAGATTCTCGACAGCTACGTGGACGAGGACGGCGAAGGCTTTCCCTTCACCGTGCAGCTGTTCTCGGCCCTGAAGCGCATTGGCATCGAGGAAGCCAATGACAAGATCATCGAACTGCTCGGCCTGAACGCGCAAGCCGACGCCGACGCAGGCCCAGGCGACGGCGCCGACGCCGCTGACGAACACCCTTGACGGAGAACCGCCTCATGTCCAGCAAGCACCTGCTCTACCCTGCCGTGCGCATGCGCCGCATGCGCCGCGACACGTTCTCGCGCGCCCTGATGCGTGAGAACACCATCACCGCCGCCGACCTGATCTACCCGGTATTCATCCTCGACGGCGAGAACCAGCGCCAGAGCGTGGCCTCGATGCCGGGCGTGGAGCGGGTCTCGGTCGACCTGTTGATGCACGTGGCCGAAGAGTGCGTCCAGCTTGGCATTCCCGTCATGGCCCTGTTCCCCGTCATCGACGCCTCGAAGAAGACGCCGGACGGCGTGGAAGCGACCAATCCGGACGGCCTGGTGCCGCGCGCCGTGCGCGCGCTCAAGCAGCGCTTCCCGGAACTGGGCGTGCTGACCGACGTGGCGCTCGATCCCTTCACCAGTCACGGGCAGGACGGCCTGATCGATGCCAGCGGCTACGTGCTCAACGACGAGACCATCGAGATGCTGACCCGCCAGGCCCTGTGCCAGGCCGAGGCCGGCGTGGACATCGTGGCCCCGTCGGACATGATGGACGGACGCATCGGCGCCATCCGCAGCGCGCTGGAAGAACGGCAGTTCATCCACACCCGCATCATGGCGTATTCGGCCAAGTACGCATCGGCCTTCTACGGCCCGTTCCGGGATGCGGTCGGCTCAGCCGGCAACCTGGGCAAGAGCGACAAGAACACCTACCAGATGGACCCGGCCAACAGCGACGAAGCCCTGCGTGAAGTGGCGCTTGACCTGTCCGAAGGGGCCGACATGGTGATGGTCAAGCCGGGCATGCCCTACCTCGACATCGTGCGGCGCGTGAAGGATGAATTCAAGGTGCCGACCTTTGCCTACCAGGTCAGCGGCGAATACGCGATGCTCAAGGCGGCCGCGCAGAATGGCTGGCTCGATCACGACAAGGTCATGATGGAAGCCATGATGGCGTTCAAGCGCGCCGGGGCCGATGGGGTGCTGACCTACTTCGCGCTGGATATCGCGCGCCTGCTCAAGCAGCGCGCTTGAGCGCTGGTTGCGCCAGGATTTGGTTCGCACGCAATTTGGCCGCCTGATTCTGCCGCTCATCCCCATAAATGACCATTTGGCGCCTTTTCCCACCGCCGGACAGCCGACTTCCCTAAGATGGCAACGTTTGCTCATCCAACAACAATAGGGAAAAACCATGTCCGGACTTTTCAGGCGGGTGCTGCTGTGGATCGTCGCCTTCACCACCCTGGCTGCCACTGCGGCGGAAGGGGCCAAGCCCGCCAACAAGGACGAGCGCATCCAGACGCTTGACCAGCTGATCGCCCGGATCGAAACGATCCGCCAGGAGACGCACACGCCGGCCGTCGGTTTCGCGCTGGTCGAGCATGGCCGGACCGAATGGGTGGGCAGCCTCGGCGACGCCAAGGTGCAGCCGCACGTGAAGGCCAATGCCGACACGTTGTACCGCATCGGCTCGGTATCGAAGATGTTTGTGGCGCTGTCCGTCCTCAAGCTGGTCGAGGAAGGCAAGCTGCACCTGGACGACAAGCTGCATGATCTCGCGCCGGACATCGCGTATCAGAACCGGTGGGAAGCCGCTCACCCGATTCGCCTGGTGCACCTGCTCGAGCACACCACCGGCTGGGACGACATGCACATGGCGGAATACAGCTATGCGGCGCCGGCGCATCTGTCCTTGAAAGAAGGCCTGGCGTTCCACCCGGATTCGCGCACGTCGCGCTGGGTGCCGGGGACGCGGATGTCGTATTGCAATACGGGGCCGGTCGTCGCCGCGTACATCGTCGAAAAGGTCACGGGAATGACGTTCGAGGATTACGTGCAAGCCAATTTCTTCACGCCGCTGGGAATGGGGTCGACGTCGTATTTCGCAACCGACGCCTATCAACAGCGCGGCGCCACGCTGTACTCGAACGGCAAGGCCGAGCCTTACTGGAGCTTCTATGGCCGTCCGGCGGGCTCGGTGAATTCGTCGCCGGCCGACATGGCGAAATTCGTGCACCTGCTGATCAATCGCGGCGCCTTCGATGGCCAGACGCTCCTCAAGAGCGCATCGATCGACCGGATGGAAGCGCAGACCTCGTCGCTGGGTGCGGCGGCGGGCATCACGAGCGGATACGGCTTGCACAATTACGTCACCGGCTACAAACATTATGGCGTCGCCTTCCACGGCCATAACGGCGGCCTGCCCGGCGCGCTGACGGAACTGAGCTATGCACCGCAGCTCGGCGCCGGCTACGTCGTGATGATCAATGCCACCAACCCGGCATTGCAACAGATCTCCGATGCGGTCAAATCCTACCTGCTGCGCAAGCGGCAGCCGCCCAAGGTGCAGGACGTGCAGCTCCCAAGCCGTTTCCAGGCCGTGAATGGCTACTTCCGGACAATCAGTCCGCGTAACGAAACGCTGAAAATCGTCGACGACGTTTTCGGGATCATGAAAATCGCGGCCCATGGCAAGGTGCTGCAACGCGAGCCCCTCCTCGGCGGCTGGGAATCACCGAGCGCCGATTATGCCGTCGGCTCGAACCTGCTGGTCAATCCGTGGAGCGGCATGCCCAGCATCGCCTTCGTCAACGATCCGCTGGCGGGCGAAAGCCTGGCCGTCGATTCGAGCATCTACCAACCGGTATCTGCCTTCACAGTCTTCGGCCAGTTGGGCTTGCTAATCCTGCTCGCGGTCATGGCCGGCGCCAGCCTGCTGTTTGCGCTCGTGTGGATTCCGCGCCGGCTGTTCGGCAAACTGGGCGGCGGCAGCACGATCCGGGTCCGTGCATGGCCGCTGGCGACGACGCTGGCGCTGGCTGCGATCGCCGGCATGGTCACGGTGATCGGCATGGACATACTAACTGTGGGCCGGGTGAGCGCATGGACGGTCTGCCTGTTCGTCGCCAGCCTGGTCTATCCGCTGTGCGCGCTGCGCAGCCTCGCCGTCGTCTATCAGGCGCGCAAGGAGCCGATCAACCGCTGGGCGTTCTGGAGTTCCGCTGCTCTGGCGACGTTGCATGCACTTTTCTGCATCTTGCTCGCGAGCTATGGCATGATCGGATACCGGGCCTGGGCGTGATCAGTCACAGCGCTCCCCCTACCGCCCCGGCGCGCGCTTGTACTCGGGGAACATCTCCTTGAACAGGAACGCTTCCAGCTCGGCCTGATCCTGCGGACGCGCGCTCATCGTCACCACCCGTTGCAGGCGGTGCGAATCCCATTCGAAGTCGCCGGTCTTTTCCTTGCGGATCAATTCGATCATCTTCTTGATGATGGCCGTCTCGATATCCGGCTCATTGCCGCGCTCCACCGTGACCTGCTGCAGCCAGCGGCGCTTGAAATTCTGGTTCCAGCCGCGGAACTTCAGCTCCGCCGTGGCGAAGGTCTTGTTGGTGATGCTGAACACCCCGCCGGTATCGTTCGGATCGCTCCCCTGGCTGCGTCCATTGGCCGCCGCGATATTGGCCTTGGCGATGCGCATGCCGCGCTCGGCCTCGCTTTCCTCGGCGCTTTGCTGCTGGGTGTCCTGCCCGCGCGCGCGCCGGCGCGCTTCGATCATGGCCGACATGTCCATCTCGGGCGGGGCCGGCTTGGGCTTGGACTGCTCTTCCACCTCCTTGGCCGGCTTGTCTTCCGGCAGGGTGATCGTGTTCGGCAGGCGCTTGATTTGCACCGGCGGAGCGGGTTTGGTGGGCTTGTCCACGCGCGGCTGCTTTTTTGGTGCGCTCGACTGTTCCTGGGGTTTCGGTTTGCCCACCAGCGGCGCCACATAGGTGATCTCGCCCGCCGGCGGGGCCGACTTCTTCGGCTCGACGTGGGGTTTCAACAAAAACGCCAGGAGCAGGAGCAGGTGCAGGAAGATGGTGACGCCGATCCCCACCCGGTTGACCGGCTTGCGGTCGCCATAGCTGACGACGCGCGCAGCAGGCAGTGGCTGCCCGCAATGCGCGCAAAAGCCGGTGTCATCCGGGGAATGATGGTTGTGGTCACGCAAAATCGGAAACACCCTGGAGAAGCTGCGGTCATCGGAATGAGACTTGAGTGCGGCAGTCTATCCTTTTTGGGATGTTTGCGCAGCGTGGGCAACTCATCTTGCAGAGCTTACAAGAGCGGCCTCTTGATGGATGTTACAGAATGTATCGGCCGGCGTTTCAGGACTGCGCCATGACGGCCCGCAGCGCATTGCGCTCGCGTGCCCCGGCGCGGGAAGCGCGCGGCCGCGTCCTGGCGTCGAGCTCGGTAAACAGCGCAGCCACGCAGCGCTCGGCCTGCATGATTTCCGGCGCCTGCGCTTGCGGCGCCGGCAGCATGGTGTTCTGGTAATGGGGCCCTTCGGTCAGCCAGCCCAGCGCCCACACGTTCGTTGCCGGCCGGCCCAGCCGGTCAAGCGGATGGTGGCCCGGGTCGACATCCAGCCCGCCCGGGTGGAAACCGCCATTGCAATAGGGCCGCACGGTGCCGCGCTTGAGCAGATTGCGCATCAGCAGGGTGTCGTCGCGCTGGGGCGAGAAGCCATCCAGGTGCGCCACCACCAGCACATCGGCATGCTGGACCTCGGCCCCGTGCAGGGCGAACCGGGAACGCTCCTCGTCCACCTGCACGGCCGGGTCAGGGCCGTCGGCCAGCCGCACCACGCCGGCATCGATCAGCGCGGCCAGCTGCTGCCGCTCGCGCTCGGCGCGCCGGCGCCGGCCCGCGCCAGCGCCGGGCCGAACACGTCCAGGAAAGCGCGGTGCGAGGCGCTCTGCAAGCCGCCGTGCTCCACGCATTCGCGCAGCAGCGGAGCGGCCGCGCGCAGCAGGCTGGCGGCGGCCTGCAGGGGGCTCAGGATGCCGGTGGCGGCGGCCTGCTGCGCCTGCGCGATATCGTCGCGCAGCAGGCGTTCGGCGAACGCGCTGAATTCACCCGCGCCCTCGGGCGCCCCCGCAAAGGCCTTGCCGCGCAGGGGGAACAGCAGCGCGTCGATGGCGCGGCGCTCCTCCACGCCCGGACGATACCAGACCGGGTCGGGCGCCTGCCCGTCCTGATTGCAGCGAAACGCATACGCCATGTCCTGCAACAGCAGCGGCAGAAGCTGGCGTTCGAAGTCCAGCTGGCTGTCGCCGCGCTCGCGCCGCGCGCGGGCGCGCAGGTCGCGTAGCGCTTCAGCGGTAAAAAAATGGAAGGTGACCGGCGCCGGCGTGGCGCAGGCGCGCGCGCAGGGTGCCAGGCCGGTACGGGAAAACAGCGTCATGCGCGGCTCCTGGCTGGACGCCACGTAGCGCAGCTGCTCGCCCACCTGCTCGAAGCGCCCGCCGCGCCCCACCGTCAGCTCGGCCAGCACGTCGTGCGCGACCGCGCCCATGCCCCCGATCGCCACCTCGGCCTGCTGCGAGATCGCCCCCAGCTGCTCGAGCGGGTACACGTGGCGCAGGTAGCGCAGGCGGCTGTTGCAGCGCGAGTGGTCCTGGGCGAACTTCCGCAGTTGCGCCTCCTCGTCGGTGAGCTGGCGGCAGCTCGGGCCCGTGGCCAGGAAGACGAAGTCGCTGGCCACGCAAAACCCGCTGTCGAGTTCCACCACGAACCCACCATCGGGCTGGCGCACCATGTCGACGGCGCGGTGGCGCAGATGCTCGAGCCGGACGGTGGGCGGCAGCGAGGCCGCGATCGCGCCGTAGGCCCAGGCCAGGTAGCGTCCCAGCAGCTGGCGCGGCAGGTAGTCGTCATCGCCGATCGCAGCCCCGCCCTCGCCCGCACGGTGCACTTCAGCGCCGTAGCGGCGCAGGCCCTGGGCGCGCGCCCATTCGGCCAGGGTGGGCGTGACGCAGGCGGGCGCCGGATCGAGGGTGCCGGCGACGGGGAACACCGTCACCTGGCCGGCCGGCGTATCCATCACCAGGTGCTGGGGCTGGCGCGCCGCATGCACGCCGGGGCCGCACGGCCCCGGCTCGATCAGGATCAGGTCGATGGGGCACAGGCTGGCGCGCGCATGCGCCGCCAAGCGCTCGAACACGGACAGCCCGCGCGGGCCCATGCCGATGAGGGTGACGCTGTAGCGTTTCATGCGCTCCGCCTGTCGATGAATTCGGGAAACATTCGACATGGTCGCAGCCGGGCCGGCGTGCGGCTTTGCTTTTCGTCAATGCAAACCTTGCGCGAGATCCAAGCTCAGGCCACCCGGGCCATCAGGGGCTTGGGCATCGTCTCGCGCGCACGCATGTGTTCATCCGTCATCGGTCCGCTGCCGCTGTACTTGTCCAGCGCCAGGTAGATGACCGGGGTGATGTACAGCGTGATCACCTGGGAGAACAGCAGCCCGCCCACCACCGCGAGGCCCAGCGGCTGGCGCAGTTCGGCGCCGGCGCCCAGGCCCAGGGCGATCGGCAAGGCGCCCATCAAGGCCGCCAGGGTGGTCATCAGGATCGGACGCAGGCGCAGGATGCAGGCTTCGCGGATGGCGTCGAAGGGCGCCATGCCGCGATTGCGCTGCGCGTCGAGCGCGAAGTCGATCATCATGATGGCGTTCTTCTTGACGATCCCGATCAGCATCAGGATGCCGATGATGGCGATCATCGTGAGCTCCATGCCGAACAGCTCCAGCGTCAGGAGCGCGCCCACGGCGGCCGACGGCAGGCCGGCCAGGATCGTCAGCGGGTGGATGAAGCTTTCGTACAGCACCCCCAGCAGCACGTAGATGACGCCCAGCGCGGCGATGATGAGGATGACCTGGCTCGATTGCGAGTCCTGGAACACGGCCGCGTCGCCGCCGTAGCGGGTGATGATCGAGGCGGGCAGCTTCAGTTCCGCCGCCAGCGCATCGATCCTGGCGGTGGCGTCGCCCAGCGGCACGTCGGGCGCCAGATTGAAGGCCAGCGTGATGGCTTGCAGCTGGCCCTGGTGGTTCACGCTGGTCGGCCCCATGGTGCGCTCGATGCTGGCGATCGAGGACAGGCGCACCAATCCGCCCGCCTTGCTGCGCACCGAGACGCGCCCGAGCGCATCGTCGAAACGGCGGTCGGCGTTGTCCGCTTCCAGGATCACGTAGTAACTGGCGGCCGAACCGTAGATGGTCGAAACCTGGCGCTCGCCGTAGGCGGCGTACAGGGCGGCGCGCACGTCGGCCATCTGCACGCCGAGACCGGCGGCCTTGTCGCGGTCCACGTTCACGGTGGCCTGGAGGCCCCGGTTTTGCGAGTCGCTCGTCACGTCGCGGAACATCGGATCGGCGCGCAGGCGTTCCTGGTATTTCTCGGCCCACTCGGCCAGGTCGCCCCCGCTGACGCTTTGCAGCGTGTATTGGTAGCGGCTCTTGGACGAGCGTCCGCCCAGCTGCAGGTTCTGGGTGGGGCGCAGGTAGACCTGCACCCCCGCCACCTGGCGGGTGGCCTTGCGCAGGCGCTCGAGCACCTGCGGCATGGCCGGGCGCAGGCTGCGGTCCTTGAGCACGATGTTCATGCGCCCGCCATAGCCGCCGCCGGAAAACATCGTCACTTCCTTCACGCTCGGCTCGGCGCGCACCACCTTGCCCACCTGTTCGGCCAGGCGCATGAAGGCTTCCGTCGAGGTGTCTTCCGAGGCTTCCACGCTGGCGCTGATGTGGCCGATGTCTTCTTCGGGGAAGAAGCCCTTGGGGATGGTGATGTACAGGTAGACGGTGATGGCAAAGGTGGCCAGCGCCACCAGCAGCACGGCGCCCCGATGCGCCAGCGCCATGTCGAGCGTGCGCGCGTAGCCGTTCTGCACGCGCGCAAAGCCGGCTTCGAAGTGGCGCCCGATCCAGCTCTTGGGGGCGTGCCCGTGGCCGCTGTCGGCCGGCAGCAGGCGGCTGGCCATCACCGGCACCAGCGTCAGTGACACCAGCGCCGACACCAGGATCGACAGCCCGACCACCACCGCGAATTCGTGGAACAAGAGGCCAATCACGCCCGGCATGAAGAAGATCGGGATGAACACGGCCACCAGCGAAATCGAGATCGAGACGATGGTAAAGCCCATCTCGCGCGAGCCCACCAAAGCCGCCTGCAGCGGGCGCATGCCGTCCTCGATGTGGCGGACGATATTTTCCAGCACCACGATGGCGTCATCGACCACCAGCCCGACGGCCAGGGTAATGCCGAGCAGCGAGATGTTATCCAGGCTGTAGCCCATCCAGTACAGCAGCGCCAGCGCGCCCAGCAGCGAAATGGGCATCGTCACCGCCGGGATCAGGGTGGCCGACAAGCGATGCAGGAACAGGAAGATCACCATCACGACAAGCCCGATGGTCAGGGCCAGGGTGAACTGCACATCGTGGACGGAAGCCCGGATCGTCTGCGTCCGATCTG
>JBKHWY010000023.1:0-17989 GCA_046566285.1 Gammaproteobacteria bacterium
AGCATGCGGCGCGCCAGGTCCATCATCTGCTCGCGGCTGGACATCACCTGGCGCAGGTAGCTGTCGATCTGTTCGCCCACCAGCGGCAGGCGGCGCACCCATTCGGGTGGATGGACGTTGCCGGTGGTGACGGCATTGCGCAGCTGGTCGTAGAAGCGGCCCACGTCGTCGGCCAGGTTATAGGCCACCAGCGCGATCGGCAGGATGATCAACAGCACCAGGGTGAAGGTGAGAATGGCCGCGCCCAGCGTACGCCGGCCGCGGATGCGCGCCAGCAGCATGGTGTACAGGGGCCAGGTGGAAATGACGATGGCGGCGGCGAACAGGATCGCGGCGGCGAACGGCCGCAGCACGTACAGGCAGCCGACGGTCAGGAGCGCGACAGCGGCCAGCTGGGCATAGTTACGGACAACGGGTTTGCTCGGTGTGGTATCCATGCCTGTGTGGCTCGCGTCCTATTTCAAAAGTTGCTTGATGTCGTCCACTACGTCCTGCGTCGGCTGTCCGTTACGCACGAACAGGCGGATCTTGCCCTTGCGATCGAACACGTAGGTCGCGGCCGTGTGGTCGATGGTGTAGCTGTCCGGCGTCTTGCCAGGCTGCTTGGCATAGAACACCTTGAATTCCTTGGCGACCTTGTCGGTGGCCGCCTTGTCGCCATGCAGGCCGATGAAGCTGGGGTCGAACGCGGGCACGTATTGCGCCAGCAGTTCCTGCTTGTCTCGCTCGGGGTCGAGCGTGATGAACAGCACTTGCAACTGGTCCGCCTGCGCGCCCAGGGCTTTGCGCACGGCGGCCATCTCGGCCATCGTGGTCGGGCACACGTCCGGACACTGCGTATAACCGAAGAACACCACCACCACCTTGCCCTTGAAGTCGGCCAGCGTGCGCGGCTTGCCGGTGTGATCAAGCAGCGCAAAATCCTTGGCGTACTCGAGGCCGGTGACGTCGGTGCTGTGAAAGCTTAGCGGTTTGGTATCGACCTTGTCGCACGCGACCAGGGAGAGTGCCAGCAGGCACACAGCAAGGAGGGCTTTGATCATGGGGGGCCTAGATGCGGACGTAGTGGTCGAGCAGGAGCGCGCCGAACAGCAGCGACAGGTAGACGATCGACCAGGTAAAGGCCTTGCGCGCACGCAGGTCGGAATAATTCTTGTAGATCTGCCAGCCGTGCCACATGAACACGGCGTTCAGGATCACGGCCGCGACCAGGTAGATCAGCCCGCTCATGCGCACGGCAAACGGCAGCAGCGTGGTGGCGGCCAGCACGATGGTGTACAGCCACACGTGAAAGCCGGTAAAGCTCATGCCGTGCGTGACGGGCAGCATGGGCAGGCCGGAGCGGGCGTAGTCCTCGCGCCGGTACATGGCCAACGCCCAGAAGTGCGGCGGGGTCCACACAAAAATGATGAGCACCAGCAGCCAGGCCTGCATCGGCACTTCGCCGGCAATCGCGGCCCAGCCGAGCGCGGGCGGCATGGCGCCGGACAAGCCGCCGATGACGATGTTCTGCGGCGTGGCGGGCTTGAGGATCAGGGTGTAGATGACGGCGTAGCCGACAAAGGTGACAAAGGTCAGCCACATGGTCAGCGGGTTGACCAGCACATACAGCACCCACATGCCAATGCCGCCGATGATGGCGGAAAAGGCGACGGTCTGGGTGGTGGTGAGTTCGCCCATGGCGGTGGCACGCCGGGCCGTGCGCGCCATGCGGGCGTCAATCTCGGCTTCCAGCAAACAGTTGACGGCGAACGCGGCGCCGGCCAGCAGCCAGATGCCGACCGTGGCGGCCAGCACCACGCGCCACGCGGGCAGGTCGTCGGTGGCGAGAAACATGCCGATCACCGCGCAGAACACGGCCAATTGCGTCACGCGCGGCTTGGTCAGCGCGAAGTACTGCGCCGCGCGGCTGTTGAATTTGTGCGTTGCTGTCTGGGTCGTCATGGGTATGCGTGGCTTGCTGCAACGCCCTTGGCTTCTGCGAGCCGGGTGCGATGCGTAATCGCATAGTTTAGCATGGTGACCAAGGCAATCAGGGCAGCCGCCCCGGCGTTATGCAGGACGGCAATCGTCAGCGGGAAGCTCAGGTAGACGGTGGCAATGCCGGTGACGAGCTGGATGCACAGGATGATCAGCATCGCCCGTGCCGTGCGGCGCAGGTCCGAATGGCGCATGGCGCGCCAGGCCGTCCAGCCCAGCACGGCGAAGACCACGAAGGCCATGTTGCGATGGACCCAGTGTATCGCCGTCAACGCCTCGAACGGCAGGTAATGCCCGGCCGCCGTCTTGCCCAGTTCGCGCCACAGGTGAAAGCCGTGCTCGAAGTCCATATCCGGCACCAGCTTGCCGCCGCACAGGGGGAATTCGGTGCAGGCCAAGGTGGCGTAGTTGGTGCTGACCCACCCGCCCAGCGCGATTTGCAGGGCCAGCACGGCGGCCGAGAACAGCGCCAGGGTGCGCAGGGATGAGGGCACGGCGGGCGCATCCACGCTCTGGAGCACGCGGTTCTCGCGCGCACCCAACCACACCAGCAGAGCCAGCAGCCCCATGCCGAGCAGCAGGTGAGTGGTGACGATCACCGGCTGGAGCTTCAGCGTCACCGTCCAGGCGCCGAAGGCGCCCTGCAGGCAGACGAACAGGAACAGCGCGGTGGGAATGCCTGGGCGGAAAGCGTCATTGTTCGACTTGCGCCATTGCAGCCAGGCCTTGGCCATCAGCGCCAGGATCAGCACGCCGATGCCCATCGCCAGGTAGCGGTGGATCATCTCGATCCAGGCCTTGACGACGGTGACCGGACCGGTCGGCATCAGGGCTTCCGCCGCGCTGATCTGTTCGTGCGCGAGGAAGGGATTGGCCAGGCCGTAGCAGCCCGGCCAGTCCGGGCAGCCGAGCCCGGAATCGGTCAGGCGGGTAAAGGCGCCGAAGACGATCAAATCAAAGGTCAGGAAGGCTGTGGTCCAGACCAGCTTGCGGTACTTGTTGGCGTCGGAGGACATCCACACCATCGAGAGCGGCAGCGCGGCGGCCAGCAGGCCCGTTACTGCCAGCTGTACCAGGGTCGAGAGTTGCATGATGGGTTATCCGATGGCCGAGGCCTTGAGCAGCTTGCCGATATCCTTCTTGACCTTGCCGGCGTTCTCCACCGTGTCGTCGGCTTCCTTCGGCCAGCGCATCATTAGGTTGCCGAGCGGGTCGATCATGTAGATGTGTTCAAACGCCTGGCCGCCCTGCTCCACCGGCAGCCATTTCTCCACTACCTCGCGTGGTGCGCGCAGGATGCGCACGCCGTCGTGTTCGCGCATCAGCATGGTGTCGAGCGGCGCCGCGTCCGTCACCAGCCAGACGCGCTCGATGCGCTCCATCTCCTTGCCCTGCATGAGGCGCAGCTGGCGCATGGCGACCAGCTGGCGGCGGCAGTCGTCGCCGCACTCGGCCGGGCCGACTTTCAGCATCACCCACTTGCCCTTGAACGCGTCCAGGCCGGACGGCTTTCCGTCCAGCGTGGTGGCGGCCATCGGCGGAATCGGGTAATTGCGCGGATCGATCAGGGTGCCGTAGTTGGTGCGCCCGGTCGGCTTGATGACGTAATAGGTCAGGTAGGAAAAGATCATCGGCGAAGCGCACACCAGCAGCACCATCAGGAGGCGCAGGCGGCCGGCGCGGCGCTGCGCTTCGGTCAGCGGGGGGCGGGTGTCGGCCTTGGGAGTGTCCTTAGTCATCGTTTTTTGCACGCTTAAATCCTGTAATCAAAAAAAACAGCACGGCCATGACGGCCAGTGCATACCACTGGAAAGCATAAGCCTTGTGCTTGTCCGCGCCCATCGATGGCGCGGGCCAGCGGCGTTCCATGGCGTCGTCCGGGGTCGCCGGCCGGGTTTGCTGGAGGAAGAACGGTTGCAGCTCCAGGCCGCTCGCCTTGGCAAATGCGCTCACTTCGAGGTTTTGCAAGATCGCGCGCGGCGCGATGGCGGGGGGCTCGCCCAGCTGCATCACGTGGCCGATGTGGCTGGTCGCGATGCCGGTCACCGTCACCTGTCCTGCCGGGGTGGTAAAGGGCGGCAGCTTGTCGTGTTCGGCGGTATTGCGCGGCAACCAGCCGCGCGCCACCAATACGTGCTCGTTCGAACCGTTGATGCGCAGTGGCATCAGCAAGTAAAAGCCGGTCTTGCCGTCGATGGGGCGGTTGTCCAGGAAGACCGGATAGCCGGCCAGAAATTCGCCGGTCACGCTGACCGGGCGCAGTTCGACGGCGGCGGCCTCCACCGGCAGCGCGCCGATGTGCAGGGGTTCGCTGCGCGCCTGCTGTTCCTGTTGGGCCTGGATGGCGAGCTTACCGGCGGCGCGCCGGTCCTGCCATTGGCCGAGCGCGATGCCCAGCGCCACCAGCACGACGGTGGCAAGGAACGGCACAGCGCGAAAGCGGAAACGGATAGGCATTACAATGGTGCCTCGGTTAGATCAACGGGCCTGGTCATGAAATATCTCGTCGCACTCGCGTTCATCGGCATTCTTGCCAGTCTGGCGTCCGCGCTGTTTTTCCTCATGCGCGACAAGGGCAAGAGCAATCGTACCGTACAGGCGCTGGCCACGCGGGTGGGCTTGTCGGTCAGTTTGTTTTTGCTGATTCTGGTGGCGTACAAGATGGGGTGGATTCAGCCGACGGGGTTGCGGTAAGACCGCTTTAGGACTCGTCCTTTAGGTCCGTTAGCCTCAAGACCGTCGGCGCTTTCCGCATTAACCGCACCCTTTGAACCGTCATTCCGAGCATTGCTCGAAATGACTCCCCGCGAAGGCGGGGATCCATACCGCCTGAGCGCAGAGTGGAAGGTCTTCACTGACTGAACGCGCTATGGATTCCCGCCAAGGGGGCCGCCGAGGCCGGGAATGACGGTCTTGAGGCTGACAAAGATGGTTGGGCTAACAATACTCATCACTTAAACCCGCCACTCTGCCGCCACCAACAAAAACGGGGACGCTCCCGTCCCCGCTTCCACCCGCGCGGCATCAAGCCGCGCTCACTTCAACCTTACAGCCAGTACACCACCACATACAGGCCCAGCCACACCACGTCCACGAAGTGCCAGTACCAGGCGGCGCCTTCGAAGGCGAAGTGGTGTTCCGGCGTGAAGTGGCCTTTCATGACGCGGTACAAGACCACCGCCAGCATGATCGCACCCACGGTCACGTGGAAGCCGTGGAAGCCCGTCAGCATGAAGAAGGTCGAACCGTAGATGCCCGAGGTCAGCTTCAGGTTCAGTTCGCTGTACGCGTGCGAGTATTCATACGCCTGGAAGCCCATGAAGATGGCGCCCAGCAGCACGGTCAGGAACAGCCAGAACGCGGTCTTGGAACGGTGACCGGCGCGCAGCGCGTGGTGGGCGATCGTCAGGGTCACGCCCGAGGTCAGCAGCAGCGCGGTGTTGATGGTCGGGATCGGGAACGGGCCCATGGTGCTGAAGCTGTCCACCACGCCGGCCGGGCCGCCGGTGCCCCACTGGCCGTTGAAGTCCGGCCACAGGATCTTATGGTCCAGGTCGGCCAGCCATGGCAGGGTCACGCCGCGGGCATAGAACAGCGCGCCGAAGAAGGCGCCGAAGAACATCACTTCGGAGAAGATGAACCAGCTCATCGACCAGCGGTAGGAGGCGTCGATGCGGGCGCTGTACTTGCCGCCTTCGGATTCGGCAATCGCGTCGCCGAACCAGAAATACAGCACCAGGAGCGTGGCGAGGATGCCGGCGATGTTGAGCAGCGGCCCCCATGAGGTGCCGTTGACCCAGCCGGAGGCGCCGATCATCGTGACCAGCATCGACAAACCGGCCGCCATCGGCCACTTGGACGGGCCGGGCACGAAGTAATGCGGTGCGGCGTGTGTTGAACTCATCTTCATCTCCTCAAATCAAACTTGTATGCGTCAATAGTGCTTCAACCGAGATTCTCTACTTCGCGGTGGCGAACTTCACCACCATGACCAGCACGCCGATGAAGATCAGCACGCCGATCAGCCCCGCAATGATGACGTGGACCGGATTGAGGCTGGCCGAGTCCTTCTCGTAATCGCTGCGCTTGCGCACCCCGAAAAACGACCAGAATACCGCTTTCATCGTGGCCAGGAAGCCCGCGTTGCGGCGTCCGTTTCCCGACTCATCCATTTCCGTTCGCCTTCACAGCCGCCTGGGTGCCGGCAATTTCAAAAAACGTGTACGACAAGGTGATGGTCTTCACATCGCGCGGCAGGGCCGGATCGATGAAGAACACCACCGGCATCTGCTTGGCTTCGTGCGCCTGCAGGGTCTGCTGCTTGAAGCAGAAGCACTCGACCTTCTTGAAGTGCGGCGTGGCCGACTGCGGGGCGTAGCTGGGAATGGCTTGCGCCTGCACGCTGCGCCCCTGGGTGTTGACCACTTCGTACGTCACCGTCGCCAGTTCGCCCGGGTGCACCTGGATGCTGCGCGTGGTCGGACGAAACCGCCAGGGTCCCTGCGCATTGCCATCGAGCTCCACCGTGATCAGGCGGGTCTTGTCGATCTGGGTGTTGGGATCGCGTTCGACCGTGCCGTCCGGCTGGGTCAGGACGTTAATTCCCATCACTTCGCACAACTGCTTGTACAGCGGCACCAGCGCGTAACCGAAGCCGAACATCACGCACGCAATCACCAGCAGCTTGCCGAGCATGGCCCGGTTCAGCTGCAGGCGGCCGGATGATTCGTATCGTTCGTGCTGCGGCGGTTCGGTGCTCACGTCAGCTAAACCAGATTCGTTTGACAAACACCGCCACGAAGAAGAACAACGCAATGCCGCCGATGATCAGGCCGGTCTTGACGTTGTTCGGCTTTCTTGGATCGCTCATTTCACGATCGGCGGCACTTCGAAGGTGTGGAACGGCGCCGGGCTCGGCACGGTCCACTCCAGGCCTTCGGCGCCATCCCATGGCTTATCGGCTGCTTTCGCACCGCCACGGATGGTCGGCAGCACCACGGCGAACAGGAAGTACACCTGCGACAGGCCGAAGCCGAACGCGCCGATGGTGGCAATGGTGTTGAAGTCCGTGAACTGCGCCGGGTAGTCGGCGTAGCGGCGCGGCATGCCGGCCAGGCCCAGGAAGTGCATCGGGAAGAAGGTGATATTGAACGTGATGATCGACGCCCAGAAGTGGAACTTGCCACGGAACTCGTTGTACATGTGACCCGTCCACTTCGGCGCCCAGTAGTAGAAGCCGGCGAACAGGGCGAACAGGGAACCGGCCACCAGCACGTAGTGGAAGTGCGCCACGACGTAGTAGGTGTCCTGCAGCTGGATGTCGATCGGGGTCACGGCCAGGATCAGGCCGGTGAAGCCGCCCATGGTGAAGACAAAAATGAAGCCGACCGAGACCAGCATCGGGGTTTCAAAGGTCATCGAGCCCTTCCACATGGTGGCGACCCAGTTGAACACTTTCACGCCGGTCGGCACCGCGATCAGCATGGTGGCGTACATGAAGAACAGCTGCGAGGTCACCGGCATGCCGGTGGTGAACATGTGGTGAGCCCAGACGATGAACGACAGGATCGCGATCGACGCGGTGGCGTACACCATCGACGCGTAACCAAACAAGGGTTTACGGGCAAACGCCGGCAGGATCTGCGAGACGATGCCGAACGCCGGCAGGATCATGATGTACACCTCGGGGTGGCCGAAGAACCAGAAGATGTGCTGGAACATGACCGGGTCGCCCCCGCCGGCCGCATTGAAAAACGTGGTGCCGAAGTGGCGGTCGGTCAGCAGCATCGTCACCGCGCAGGCCAGCACCGGCATCACGGCGATCAGCAGGTAGGCCGTGATCAGCCAGGTCCAGCAGAACATCGGCATCTTCATCAGCGTCATGCCGGGCGCGCGCATGTTGAGGATGGTGACGATGATGTTGATCGCGCCCATGATGGACGAAGCCCCCATCAGGTGCACGGCGAAGATGATCATGTCCATGCCCGGCCCCATCTGCAGCGACAGCGGCGGATACATTGTCCAGCCCGAACCGGACGCGCCGCCGGGGCTGAAAAAGGCGGCGATCAGCAGCAGGGCCGCGGGCGGCAGCAGCCAGAACGAGAAATTGTTCATGCGTGCGAACGCCATGTCGGACGCGCCCACCTGCAGGGGAACCATCCAGTTGGCGAAGCCCACGAAGGCCGGCATGATGGCGCCGAAGATCATCATCAGCCCGTGCATGGTGACGAACTGGTTGTACAGCTCGGGCTGGAAGAACTGCAGCCCCGGCTGGAACAGCTCGGCGCGGATCAGCAGCGCCAGCACCCCGCCCGTCATGAACATGACGGTGGCAAACCACAGGTACAGGGTGCCGATGTCCTTGTGATTGGTGGCGTACAGCCAGCGCCGCCAGCCGTGCGGATGGCTGTGCGCTTCGTCATGGGCAAAATCGGGTGATGCACCGGGGTGGGTGTCGGCAAGCATGGGATTCTCCAGGAAACGCCTTGGCGGCCCGTCAGCGCAACGGTGACCGTTAGACGCGCTGCCGCCAGCCGGGTTCACGGCAGCGCAGCATATTTTTTCGCCATGGGCGGGCTGCGCTGAAGCCATAGCCGATCTTCAGGCCTCGTGGCAAAAAAGCCACGATAGACATTTAGACAACTGCTAAGCTGGCTACTCCATCACCATTCGAAGGAGCCGATCATGTGCAAGAAGCGCTTGAGCGCCACCGTCCTGGCCCTGTGCGCGATGAGCGCGCATGCGGCCGAACCGCCGCAGCAGCAAACCTACTACTGGTCATATCAGGGCTTTTTCGATGTCCTGGCGAACCGCTTCGTGGCAGACGCCGCCATCGAAGGGAAATTCGACGTCGTGGACGCGGACGGCAATGGTGTGTTCGACCTGTCCGAAGTCCGCTCCTTCGACTCGAACCTGATGCAATGCTACCCGTTCCAGCCGTGCACCCTGTCCGCCTTCTCGTACGATCCCAAGGGCGAACTGACTTTCGAATTCGAGCAGCGGCGCCCTTACGGCTGGTTTGGTGAAGTCCATGCATGGATCCGTGCCAACGAGGCCTTCAGCTGGCACTCGGAAAGCTGGGGTGAATACGGCCTGGAAACCTGGGACAGCTCCTACCGCTGGGACCCGAGGACCATCGCCACGGTGAACACGCTGCCCCCGCCGCTCCCGGTACCCGAGCCGCATACCTACCTGATGTTGGGCGCGGGCCTGCTGGCCTTGGCGGCCGCCACACGGTACCGGCGCGCCACGATGGGCACGCCAAGCTGATCGTTGCCGCGCCGCAGCAAAATTTGCCCCGCTGCGAAAGCCCTTGACAGTCCAAGGTATAATGGCTGCATACCCTTTTCTCTGCGCATGATCGCCAATGCAACTGCTCGCTGTCGGCCTGAATCACACCACCGCTCCGGTTTCGCTGCGCGAGCAGCTGGCGCTCGCCCCTGAGCAGCTGGGCGAAGCCGTGCGCGCGGCGCGCAACTGGTTCGCGCGCCAGGGCACGCACGGGTCCGACGAAGCAGCCATCCTGTCGACCTGCAACCGCACCGAAATGTACGCGGCCAGCCAGGCGGCCAATCCGCTCGATGCCAGCGCCCACTTCCTGGCCGATTACCACAAGCTCAATTTCAACGAACTGCGCCAGCACCTGTACATGCTGCCGCAGGACGCCGCCGTGCGCCATGCCTTCCGGGTGGCCTCGGGGCTCGATTCGATGGTGCTGGGCGAACCGCAGATCCTCGGGCAACTGAAGGACGCGGTGCGCCACGCGGAGGAAGCGGGCGGCCTGGGCACCTATCTGCACCAGCTGTTCCAGCGCAGTTTTTCGGTGGCCAAGGAAGTGCGCACCACCACCGAGATTGGCGCGCACAGCGTGTCGATGGCGGCGGCCGCCGTGCGCCTGTCGCAGCGGATCTTCGACAAGATCGCCGACCAGAACGTGCTGTTCATCGGCGCCGGCGAAATGATCGAGCTGTGCGCGGCCCACTTCGCGGCCCAGAACCCGAAATCGGTCACCATCGCCAACCGCACCATGGAGCGCGGCGAGCTGCTGGCCACCCGCTACAACGGCAGCGCGATCCGCCTGGCCGAACTGCCCGAGCGCCTGCACCAGTTCGACATCGTGATCTCCTGCACCGCCTCGACCCTGCCCCTCATCGGGCTGGGCCTGGTCGAGCGGGCCGTCAAGGCGCGCCGCCACAAGCCGATGTTCATGGTCGACCTGGCGGTCCCGCGCGACATCGAAGCGGAAATCGCCCGCCTCGACGACGTGTTCCTGTACACCGTGGACGACCTCGGCCAGGTGGTCAAAAGCGGCATCGAAAGCCGCCAGGCCGCCGTCGCCCAGGCCGAAGCCATCATCGAACTGCGCGTGCAATCGTTCATGCACTGGCTGGACGACCGCGCCATGGTCCCGGTGATCCAGGACCTGCAGGAAAACGGCGAAGCCATGCGCCTGGCGGAACTGGAGCGCGCCCGCAAGATGCTCGCGCGCGGCGACGACATCGACGCCGTGCTGGACGCCCTGTCGAAGGGCTTGACGGCCAAGTTCCTGCACGGTCCGCAGCAAGCCCTGCACCGTGCCCAGGGCGACGAGCGCGCTCGCCTGGCCAGCCTGCTGCCCCAGCTGTTCCGCGGCCGCCGTTAGCGTCGCACCACGCCCCCTTTCGTAGCAACAGCCGCACGCCGTCCTGGCGCGCGCTTGAACACCTGACCCGAGTACCCATGAAACCATCGATGCTGGCCAAGCTGGACCAATTGGCGAACCGACTTGTCGAACTTGACGAACTGCTCATGAGCGAAGGCGCGACCGCCAACATGGACAGCTACCGCAAGCTCACCCGCGAGCACGCCGAACTGGCCCCGCTGGTGGCCCTGTACAAGGATTACCAGCGCGCCCAGAGCGACATCGTGGAAGCCACCGCCATGCTGGGCGACCCGGACATGAAGGAATTCGCCCAGGAAGAGATCGAGGCGGCCCGTGGGCGCGTGGCCGACCTGGAACTGGAGCTGCAGAAGATGCTGCTGCCAAAGGACGCCAACGACGAGCGCAACATCTTCCTCGAGATCCGCGCCGGCACCGGCGGTGACGAATCGGCCCTGTTCGCCGGCGACCTGCTGCGCATGTACACCCGCTTCGCCGAGCGCAATCGCTGGCAGGTGGAGATCGTGTCGGAGTCGCCCTCCGACCTGGGCGGCTACCGCGAAGTCATCATGCGCATCATCGGCAACGGCGTGTACTCGAAACTGAAGTTCGAATCGGGCGGCCACCGCGTCCAGCGCGTGCCCGCCACCGAAACCCAGGGCCGCATCCACACCTCGGCCTGCACCGTGGCGGTGATGCCGGAAGCGGACGAAGTCGAGGACGTCAACATCAACCCGGCCGACCTGCGCATCGACACCTTCCGCGCCTCCGGCGCCGGCGGACAGCACATCAACAAGACCGATTCGGCCGTGCGCCTGACCCACCTGCCCACGGGGATCGTGGTCGAGTGCCAGGACGACCGCAGCCAGCACAAGAACAAGGCCCAGGCCATGAAGGTGCTGGCCGCGCGCATCAAGGACGTGCAGCTGCGCGAACAGCAGTCGAAGGAAGCGGCCACCCGCAAGAGCCTGATCGGCTCGGGCGACCGCAGCGAGCGCATTCGCACCTATAACTTCCCGCAGGGACGCATGACGGATCACCGCATCAACCTGACGCTGTACAAGCTCGACTTCATCATGGATGGCGACCTGACGGAACTGACCAACGCGCTGGCGGCCGAGCACCAGGCCGAGCTGCTGGCGGCGCTGGGCGACTGACCGGCGCTTGAAACGCAGCGGATAAGACGCCGCTGTTAAGAAGCTGATAAGCCAGCAGGTGGGCCGCTCGCGCTACACTGGCTGGTGCAGCTCAACAAAACAAGACAAGGGATAGCCAAGATGCCAAACAACCGCACGCTCCTCACCGTCCTCGGCCTGATCTGCTATGGCCTGATCGGCGTGGCGCTCTACCTGCAGCACGTCAAGGGCCTGCTGCCCTGCCCCCTGTGCGTGATCCAGCGCTACGCCTTCATCTTCGCCGGCACCTTTGCGCTCCTGGCCGCGTGGACCAGGCCGGCCAAGGTATGGAACGCGCTGGCGCTGGTGGCGGCGCTGGTGGGCCTCGGCTACGTGGGCAAGCACCTGTACGTGCTGGCGCATCCGGGCTTCTCGTGCGGGATCGACCCGATGGAGACCTTCCTCAACAAGATCCCCACCGCCACCGGCATGCCCTGGCTGTTCCAGGCCGACGGCCTGTGCGAGAACGCCACCGAGGGCGTGCTGGGGCTGTCGATTCCCCAATGGTCGGCCGTGTGGTTCGTGATCGTCACGATCACGCTGCTCTACACCCTGCTGCGGCGCCGGACAACCCGATGAGCATCGCCGCCGGCGCCAGCATCAAGGCCCTGCAAGGCGCGTTGCCGTTCGACGCGCTGGAAAACCGCATCCTGCTGTGCCATGCGCTGGGGCTCACGCGCGTTAGCCTCATCACGCAGTCCGAGCGCTGCATCACCGAGCCCGAAGCATTGGCGCTCGCCAAGCTGGTGGCGCGCCGCCAGCAGGGCGAACCGATCGCCTACATTGTCGGCAAGCGTGAATTCTACGGGCTCGATTTTGCCGTCAATGACGCGGTGCTGATTCCCCGTCCGGACACCGAACTGCTGGTCGAGCTGGCCTTGGCGCGCATGCCCGCGCACGCCCGCGTGCTCGACATGGGCACCGGCAGCGGCGCCATCGCCGTCGCCGTCGCCCATACCCGCCCGGATGCGCAGGTGACGGCGCTGGACGTCAGCGAAGCGGCCCTCAAGGTCGCGTCCAGCAATGCCGCCGCCCACGACGCGCGCGTGCGCTTCCTGCACAGCGACTGGTTCGCGGCGCTCGCGGGCGAACGCTTCCACATCATCGTATCGAATCCGCCGTACATCCGCGCCGGCGACGAACACCTGGGTCAAGGCGACCTGCGCTTCGAACCCGTGGGTGCGCTGACCGACCATGCCGACGGCCTGTCGGCCCTGCGCATCCTGGTCGATGGCGCGGGCGCGCATCTGGAACCCGGCGGCTGGCTGCTGATGGAGCACGGCTACGACCAGGCCACCGATGTGCGCGCCCTGCTGGGCGCCGCGGGCTACCAGGACGCAGCCAGCTGGGTGGACCTGGCCGGCATCGAACGGGTCAGCGGGGGAAGGCGATGAGCCCACCGAACCAGTACAAATTCAATGTATTCGGCGTGCGCGTCGCCGTGGTCGGCGCGCCCGGACAGTGGAAGGCCTACTACCTGGGCAGCGAAGGCAAGCGCCGCGCTGCCGATTTCGTGGTGCCGGCCGATCTGGCGGACGACGAGATCCGCGAATACCTGGCGGACCTGTTTCACGAAAACGCGACCCCGGCCAACAACAGCGTCGAGCCGCTCGCGGGATAGGCCGGCGCGCATGAACATCAGCGCGCGCGACGGTAGTGCATCGCCACCGCGCCATTGCGAAGGGGCTGCGCCGCGATCAGCTCGAGCCGTCGCGTGCCGGGCAGTCCGCTTTCGTACAAGGTGGGGCCGTGACCGGCGATGCGGGGATGGACCAGAAACCTGTACTCGTCGATCAGATCCATCCGATCCAGCTCGGCCGCGAGCTTGCCGCTACCGAGCAGCACGCCGTTCGGCGTCGCGTCCTTGAGCACCTGTACACTCGTGCGCAGGTCACCGCCGATGTGATGGCTGTGGGTCCAGGGGAAGTCGGTTCGGGTCGAGGACACCACATATTTTGGCTTGGTCTCCAGCTTGACGGCCCATTCGCGTATCGCTGGCGGCGCCTCCACCGCGCCGCGCGCGACCGCCGGCCAGTAGCTCTCCATCATTTCGTAGGTGACGCGTCCCCACAGCATCGCGCCGGCCTCGTTCAGCAGGCGGGTGAAGAAGGCGTGGGTCTCGTCGTCGGCGATGCCCTCCTGGTGATCGAGGCAGCCGTCCAAGGTAAGGTTGATACTGAAGGTTAAAAGTCCCATCATGTCCTCCGTTGTCTGCCTGCGCAGCTTACCTGCTAAGCTCAACTTCTGGACGGCACATTTCGCGGCAACCCGAAATGTCTGGACATATTTAGATATTTAGCTAATAATCAATCATGACTTCGATCTTCAAAGCGCTCGCCGATCCGACTCGCCGCCAGGTGCTCCAGATGCTCCGAGCCGGGCCGATGAGTGCCGGTGCCCTGGCCGATGCCTTCGACGTGTCGAAGCCGACCATGTCGGCGCATTTCGCCGTGCTCCTGGCCGCGGACCTGATCGAGGCCGAGAAGAGCGGGCGCACGATCACGTACCGACTGAAGATGTCGGTGCTCGAGGAGGCGCTCATGGGTTTCGCACAGGCGTTCGGGTTGCAGGTGACGCCCGAGACGCCGAACACCACCGCCCCCAGCCAAACCAAGGAGAAATCATGATCACGAACCAGCCGATTCGCCGCTCGTTGTTAATTGCCGCTATCTACCTGTTGTCGGCCCTGGTGTTGAATGAATTGCGGCAGCATCAACTTGTCAGCGCGGAGACGGTCATGCGGCTGATGGGCATACTGATTGGTTCCGCAGTGCTCGTTTCCGCCAACGCACTTCCGAAAAAGTTGGTGCCGCTGGAGCGTCTGTCCTGCGCTCCGGCACGCGAGCAAGGCTTTCGTCGTTTCACTGCCTGGGCATTGGTAGCGGGTAGCCTCGGTTTCATGCTTGCGTACGCGCTGGCGCCGATCGCAATCGCCAGCACCTTGGCCATCTGCCTGCTGGCGCCGGCCGTACTCGTTGTCCTAGGTATCGGAGCGCGCTGCGTCCGGATGAACCGCACCGCCCGGCGCGACGGCGTGTAGCACCGCATGTAACTTCCCTGTGCGCTCGCGCTGGCGCAAGCCAGCGTGCGATGACGCGAGCGCTGTCATACCACTTCCCAAGAACACGACGCCTGTCGCTCGCCTTGAACGCGAGCGCGGTCGAACTCGCCTCAACCCTGCCCGAACAACACGTTTGTGGCGTTCCCACGTCCCAACACAAGGAGAATCACTTGAAGACTTCCTGGATGAACCACCTGATCCCCGCTGCACGCCTCCTCGCGCTGAGCGCGGCGCTCGCCGCCGGCAACGCCTCGGCCGAAGATGCGGCAGGTGACTGGAGCGGCCTGCTGGCGGGTCAACTCCACATCGTCGTGCATGTCACGAAGGACGCCGGCCACTACAGTGCGACGCTGGAAAGCCCGGATCAGGGCAACTTCGTCCTGCCGGCTGACCAGGTGGCCGCCGACGCCGATCATTTCAGTTTTGCGATACCCAAGATCGGCGGGCGCTTCGCAGGCACCTGGAACCCTCAGCAGAATGGCTGGGTCGGCACCTGGACGCAAGGATCGTCTGTCCCCTTCGTCCTGTCACGGATGACGAACAGGGCGCTGGCCCTGGCGCCCGTCAAGCGGCCGCAAGAAGAGGCCATCGCTGCCGGGCCGCGTCCTTACGCGCAGGAGGCCGTGCGCTTCGCCAACGCCGCGGCCGGGATCGAGCTGGCCGGCACGCTCAGCCTTCCCAATGGCGCGGGTCCCTTCCCGGCCGTCGTCCTGGTCTGCGGATCCGGGCCCTTTACGCGCGACGAGGATTTTATGGGCCATAAAGTCTTCCTTGTTCTCGCCGACGCGCTCAATCGTCGCGGCATCGCCGTGCTCCGCTATGACAAGCGCGGCGTCGGTGAGTCGAGCGGGAACGTTGAGACGGCCTCGTTCACCGACTTCGCCTCCGACGCCCAAGCGGCGCTGGGATTTCTGAGGTCACGGCCCGAGATCGCGGCCCATCGCGTCGGCCTCATCGGCCATTCGGAAGGTGGCCTCGTGGCGCCCCTGGTCGCCCTACGCGATCCGTCTGTGCGATTCGTCATCCTGATAGCCGCTCCGGGAGTGCGGCTCAGCCAGCTGGCGCGGCTGCAGAACGCTGCGATGGCAAAGGCATCCGGGACGCCCGATGCCGACATCGAGAGAAGATTGGCCTTCTTCGACAAGATTTACGTCGATCTGGCGACCGCCCCGGGCGAGGAGCAGGGGCGGGCCGTCGCCAAGGCGGATGTGACACAGGCGCTCGCCGACAAGGTCGCCCTGGGCGTCACCCCTGACGCGTTCGTCTCCAACATCACCAGCGTGCGGACGCGACAGCTGTTCGCCTACGACCCTGTCCCGGCGCTGCGCTTGCTGAAGACGCCCGTGCTCGCGCTCAATGGAAGCCTCGATCTCCAGGTGCCGGCCGAGGAAAACCTGAGTCCGATCAGGGCGGCACTGCGGGGCAATCCGCAGGCAACGGTCGTCGAACTGCCCAATCTCAACCACTTGTTCCAGACGGCGAAGCGGGGAACGCCCACCGAATACGGCGAGATCGAAGAGACCATCGCGCCGGCTGCACTCAAGATGATTACCGATTGGGTGGTGGCGCGGTAGCGCCTAACGCAGCTAGGCCCGGCGCGCCAGATCCGAATAAAACACCGGCGCGCTCTCCAGTGTCGAATACGATCCCACCCCGTGCCCATGCGTGCGCAGCCACGCGTCGGCTGCCTCCACGCCCAGATCGTGCAGATGCAGCAGGAAAGGCAGTTGCGCATTGAACTTGCTGGACTGGCTGTAGCTGCCGATGGCGTCGATGCCGCTGATGAGGTGCAGGCGCGTGCCGCCGAAGCGCATGTCGGCGCCGCGCTGCTCGTCCGGCACGCCGTGCACCTGGCGCAGGGCGCTGATCTCGCGCATGAAGCTGACGTTGAAGGCGATCTCGTTGGAACGGTTGCTGATGTCGGCCTGGCTGCGCGGGAGGGCGCTGCGCGAGATCGGGTTGTTCTGCACGACGATCAGGTCGCGCGCGGGGCGCGCCAGCAGCGGCGCCAGCGGCGGATTGGCCACGTAGCTGCCATCCCAGTAGGTTTCGCCGTCCACCTCGACGCCGGCAAACACGGTCGGCAGGCAGGCCGAGGCCACCACCCGCTGGGCATCGAGTTCGCCACGGGTGAAGATCTTGCCGGTGCCGGTGCGCACATTGGTCGCGGCGATGAACAGTTCCAGCTCGCTGCAGGTGCGCACGCGCTCGAAATCGACCAGTGTCGCGAGCAGATGCCGCAAGGGGTTGATCGTCAGCCCATGCTGCCTGACGGGGCCCTGCAGCGCGCCCACCATCTCCAGCAGCAGATAGGCCGGCGAAGTTTCCATGGTCCAGCGCCCCAGCATGCGGTCCAGCAGGGTCGGTTGCAGGGGACTGGCGGTCGCCAGCGTGCCGAGCGTGTTCCAGAAGCGCGCCAGGGCCGCCTGGGCGCCGCGGCGTCCGCCGCCGTGGGCATAGCCGTCCGCGAACACGACCGCGTTGACGGCGCCGGAACTGCTGCCGGACAGGCTGTCGAAGACGAAGCGCTGCTCGTCGAGCAGGCGGTCCAGCACGCCCCAGGTGAACGCGCCATAGGTGCCGCCACCCTGCAGGCCGAGGCTGACGGGGTGGGATGATGGTGAAGAGATGATGTGCACGACATGCTCCGCGAAAGGCTGGCCGGCTGGCGGCCTGGATGAGGCAAGCCTAGCGGGAAAATCCATGTTGCGGCGCACCATTCGTGCGCGCGGGCGTTTGCTAGAATGGCTGTCCCACACAGGAGCCACGATGCGTTATCTGTTTCTTGTTTGCCTGTTCCTGTTCGCTTCCAGCGTGCACGGCGGGAACATGGCGGAACGGGCCGAGGCGCTGTTCGACGAGGATTGGCAGTGGCGCCTGGAACACGCGCCCGAATTTGCCACCAGCATTGGCGACCTGCGCTTCGATACCACGCTGTCCGACACCTCGGCCGCAGCCAGCCGCGCGGCGCTGGCGCACCAGCGCGCCATGCTGGACCAGGCGCGTGCGATCGAGCGCGACAAGCTTCCCTCCGATGTGCAGCTCTCGTACGACGTGTTCGTGTTCGACAAGGAGCAGCTGGTCAAGGGCGCGAGCTTCTATCCGCTCATGGCCCAGCCGATCACGGCGTATCAC
>JBKHWY010000024.1:0-17802 GCA_046566285.1 Gammaproteobacteria bacterium
GTGGCTCTACCTGGCAGGCATCAAGGACGTTTTCACCTGTGAAATCGTCGGGTACGCGATGGGCGAGCGCATGACGCAGGAACTGACCATCAAAGCTCTGTGGCGGGCTGTCAGCCACAAGCGACCGCCGCCGGGACTGATCCATCATTCGGACCGCGGGCGCCAGTATTGCGCTCATGCCTACCAGGCTTTGGTAGCGCAATTCGGCATGCGCGCGTCGATGTCGCGGCGCGGGAACTGCTATGACAACGCACCGATGGAGAGCTTCTGGGGTACGTTGAAAAATGAGCTCGTCCATCATCGTCGATATGCCACCCGGGCCGAGGCTCAGGCCTCCATTCAGGAATACATCGAGATCTTCTATAACCGACAGCGGCGCCATTCCCGTATCGGATTTGTTCCGCCAGCGTTGTTCGCTGAATCCTTCAGCGACCAGCCGCAGGCGGCTTAAGACAAGCGTGTCCGTTATTGACAGTACACCTCACTGGCATGCGGCGCTGGTGCTTGGCCACCAGCTTCGGTTCAAAACTGCCCAACCGATCACGCGGAATGTCGAGCCGCATCTCGCCGCCGGGCGCAATCACCGTCTTCTGGCTGGTCCCATTGCGATGGTTGCCTGCATCGGTCTCGTTGGCCAAATGATGGGTCAGCTCGGCCGCCAGCATGCGTTCTGCAAGCATCTTCTTGAGCTGCCCGGCCAAGCCGGCTTCGCCCAGAATCGACTCGGCGTCCTTGTTCTGCACCTGGGCTAGAAGCTGATCGATCAACTCGACCGGAATGAGAGGGGCGGCTTTTTGCTTTTTAGGTTTTTTGGTAGTCACTGCTTCGGTCATGGAATTTCCCTTTCGGTATTATTTCATGACCCCGACCACACAAAAAATCTGACAGGTTCCGCTACGGTGCAGCGAGGGGCCCACGCCGCACCCGTCCTTCGGGCGCACCCTGCATGCCGGCTGCCTTGGCGAGTTCGCAGGCGTCCACTACACTTACGGGCTCAGCAGTTTCGATAGCTTCAGCATGTTCATCAGGGCCTCACCACTAATAACTTGTCCAGATCCTTTCATTGTCCAGAGCCGCGTTCAAGTGCGGCCGATATCCTCCCTTAAGCATAGGAGCGTCCAGCATGTCCGTCACCATTTACCATAACCCTGCCTGCGGCACCTCCCGCAATACGCTCGCGCTGATCCGTAACGCCGGCATCGAACCTGCCATCATCGAATACCTCAAGCAGACACCCGATCGGGACACGCTCGTGCAGACCATCCGCGCTGCCGGGCTCACGGTCCGCGAAGCCATCCGCGCCAAGGAAAAGGTCTATGCCGAACTGGGCCTGGACGATCCCAGCCTTGGCGACCACGCGCTGATCGATGCCATGCTTGCCCATCCCGTCCTGATCAACCGGCCGCTGGTCGCAACGCCGCTGGGCGCACGCCTGTGCCGTCCCGCGGAACTGGTGCTCGACATCCTCGACGCCCCCCAGCAAGGCCCCTTCACCAAGGAAGACGGCGAACGCGTCATCGACGAGTACGGCCAGCGCGTCTCGGCCAGCTGATCAGCACCTGCACGCGGCGCCAGCACGCGGCATCAGCCCACGCGGCGTGGTGGTCCACGGCTCGTGACATGCCGCAGCGCGGCGTCCCAGTCGTTGACGAACCGCGCCATGCTGAAGCGTTCCCGCGCATAGGCGCGCGCGTTGACGCCTTGCTCGCGTGCGAGCTGGGGGTTGCGCAGCAATGCGCGCATGCCTTCCATCAGCGTGTCCGCCCGGTTGCTGATGAAGCCGGACTTGCCGGATTCGATCACGGTAGCCATTTCAGCGGTCGCGAAACACACGACCGGTATGCCAATCATCATGGCTTCGATGACGGCCAGCCCCAGGCTGGTGTAACGGACGGGATGGAAAAAGAAGCGGTAGTGCCCCATGAAGTGCGGCAGGCGGGCGTGCGCGACTTCTCCCAAGCCATCCTCTCCATCGGCCGCCATGCCCACCAGATGGAGGGGGATCTCGCGGCGCACAGTGTTGTACAGGTCCGCGCCCAGCCGGCGTCCACGCTGCGCCAGGTTGTTGATGACAACAAGTCCCCGTTCAAGACAGCCGTTGTAGGCGGCATGCGGGTGCTCGGGCACGCCGTGCTCGATGACGCGCGTGGGCGATCGGCCCGTGTCCCACATCAACGCGTTAAACGGAGTCACGTGCACGACCAGCACGTTCGGATCGTCGACCGGATGACGGGTATCGGTGGGATGGGCGCGCGGCGGATCATGTTCCAGGTAGATCGCGGGTAGCGCGCGCTGGGCCGGACTGAGCATGCTGAAGCGGTCTTCATGGTACTGGTGGTCGTCCTGGTAGAGCACGCAGTCGAATTCCCGATCGCGCACCTCGTCCGCCGGAATGTCGAAGACGTTGTCGCCCCAGGTGAACTGGCCCGCGCGTCCGCCGTAACCGGCGGGACGGCCGGGCCGGGACACGACATGGAATTCGTGCGGAACATGGGTGAGGTAATAGAGGTAGCTGCCGTGGGTATGCCAGGTCAGCACGCGCAGGGGCCTCATGTTGACGCACCGGGATCCGTGGCGGGACGCGGCGCGCGCGGCCGTCCTCGTCCCTGGCCGTGCTTCGGTTCGTGCTTTGGCGGTGGTCTCATGCCTGCTCCTTAACTGGTGCGCTGATAGCCGTCTCGGTACAGGCTTCGACCCGGGTCTGACGGCTGGGTTCCCGCATGCCGGGCGCGCGCGATTGACCGGCCGCAGAGCTGCCGACGGCAGCTGGTGCTAGCGGGCGCGCGCGAGCAACCAGCGGGGAACGGAGCCACATCAAATCCCGCCGCGATGCCGGGAACTCCGCCATCCGCGCTCGCTCCAACGGCACACATACCAGTTCGGAGCACAACATGGCTACCGCGTTGATTGTTGCTGACTTAATCTACTTTCACGACCGGGCCTTGCCCGGAGGACTGACCAACTGGCCGGCTGGCGATGAATGGGGCGCCATCGCGGCCAACCATCGCTACAACTGTCTGTTATGGGACGAGGAAGACCGTGCCCGCCGCACCGACGTTCCGGCCGCTGCGATCGCAGCCAGCAAACGGCTGATCGACCAATACAACCAGAAGCGCAATGACGCGGTCGAGGCTATCGACGAAGCGCTGCTGGCCCGCATCGGCCAATTGCCGCCGCGCGCGCAGGCCCGGCTGCACAGCGAAACCGCGGGCGCCATGATCGACCGTCTTTCGATCCTGGCGCTCAAGCTCTACCACATGCGCGAGCAGACCATGCGCAAGGAGGTCTCCGAAGCGCACCGCGAAACATGCCGCGCCCGCCTGATCCGTCTGAACGCGCAGCGCATGGATCTGGGCGCTTGCCTGGAGGGCTTGCTGGCCGACGTCGCGGCGGGGCTCGCCTACTTCAAGATGTACCGCCAGTACAAGATGTACAACGATCCCTCGCTCAACCCCTACCTGGCGGGCGTGGACCGCACATCGCAGCAGGGGCCGGGCTGATGGACATTCAGCTGGACGTGCTCGTGCCCACCTGCGACCGTCCCACGGCGCTGGCCGTGACACTCGCCGGCCTCACGGCGCAATCGGTGCGGCCGCTGCGGGTGGTGGTGTCCGACCAGTCGGCCCATCCCGTCATGGAAGTGCCCGAGGTGCGGTCGGTGATCCGTGTCTTGCGCGCACGCGGTCACGCGGTGGAAGCGCATCGCCATGTGCCGCGCCGTGGCATGGCCGAGCAGCGCGCATTCCTGCTCAGCCAGGCCAATGCCCCGTATTGTGTGTTCCTGGACGATGACGTGCTCACCGAGCCCGACCTGTTCGGGCGCATGCTGCGGGCGATCCGCCAGCACGGCTGCGGCTTCGTGGGTAGTGCGGTGCACGGGCTCAGCCATGCCGACAGCGTTCGCCCGCAGCAGCAGCACATCGAGTTCTGGCCAGGGCAGGTGGAGCCGGAAACGGTCGTGCCCGACAGCGCCGCCTGGAATCGGCACCATCTGCACAGTGCGGCCAACCTGTTCCACGTGCAGCAGAAGTTGATGCAGCAACACTCGCAATACACCGGATGGCACCAGGACATGGACCGGGCCTACCGGGTGGCCTGGGTGGGTGGCTGCGTATTGTTCGATACGGGAAAATTGCGCGAGAGCGGCGGCTTTGAATTCTGGACGGAGCTGCCGCCGGATCACTGTGGCGAGGATGTACTGGCCCAGCTGCGCGTCATGGCGCGCTATGGGGGATGCGGCCTGTTCCCATCTGGCGCCTACCATCTCGAACTGCCGACTACCGTGCGGGCACGCGAGCACGACGCGCCGCGCATGCTCTGGCATGGCAAGAAGGAGCAAACCGGGTGAAGGATTGTGCAGCCACCGGACAGCGCGTGCCCGATGTGCGGCGCATTCTCGTGATGCGTCCAAACGCCCTCGGCGACTACATGTTTGCCCTACCGGCACTGCATGCGCTGCGTTATGCCTACCCCAAAGCGCGCATCGTGTTGCTGGGACTGCCGTGGCATGTGGCCTTCCTGGATGGGCGCCCCGGACCGGTGGATGAAGTGCGCATCATGCCGGCCTTTCCGGGCATTGGCAGCGCGTCAATGACAGGGGAAGACGGCGGGCCGGGCAGCGCTGGACGGGAGGAAATCGATCGCTTGAGGTCCGAACGCTTCGACATTGCGCTTCAAATGTATGGAGGAGGGCGCTATTCCAACGAATTCATCAGGCAGCTCCGGGCGCGCGTCAGTGCCGGACTGGCGACGGTCGAGTCGGCGGCGCTGGACCGGCAGATTCCGTACCGGGCGGTGGCCAACCGCCGCCTCCAGCTGCTGCAGGTTGTCGAGCTCGTAGGTGCCTGCGCGCCCACGCCCCATCCGGAACTGACCGCGACCGAGCGCGATCGAGACGAAGCTGCGCGCATGTTGCCGTGGCAGCGAGGCGAGCGGATCGTGGTCATCCATCCGGGGGCCAGCGATGCGCGCCGCCGCTGGCCGGCCCCGCGCTTTGCCGCCGTAGCGGACCGACTGGCCGATCAGGGCGCTACCGTCGTCATCAGCGCTGGCGAGGCCGATCAGGAGGTCGCTGGGGAGGTCGTGCGGCACATGCGGCACCCGCCGGCGGTGGCAGGGCGCACGTTTGGCCTGCATGCGCTTTGTGGATTCCTCGAGCGGGCCTGCATGGTGGTTGCCAACGATACAGGCCCCTTACACCTGGCTTTTGCGCTCGGTACGCCTGGCGTTGGCATTTTCTGGCTGACGAATCTGGTCGATGGCGCACCGCTACGGCCCCAGATGCTGAGTGCCGCGCTGTCGCTGACGCTTCAATGTCCTGTTTGTGGCGCCGAGAACGTGCGAACCCGCTGCAAGCACGACGTCAGCTTTGTCGATGATGTGCCAACCGATGAGGTCATTGAATTGGCGCTGGAACTTTACAGGGAGGTGAACTGACGGAACGGATGCTGGCAAGCAGCCTTGGAAGCAATGCGCTGCACGCAGGTGGAGTGCGACGCCCCACACGATGAGCATGCGAAGGGTTAGCGAGACGGGTCGTTACGGCTGTCTCAACGCGCATCGTCATCGACGGCTATGGATCAGGGCAGCGCAATCCTGGTCGGCAAGAGGACTCGCTGCGCCAGGTGAATGTGTGCAAGTGCGTGCGCTAGAATCGGACCAGGCTGCGGCGAGGCCGTCGTTAGCGTTCGCAACTCAGCACTTATCCGATCGACATGGGAGGCCCAATGGAATCGACAGTCGTTTCAGGAAAGGGAAGACGTACCTTCGCGGCCGACATCGCGCGGCTGATGCTTGCGGTCATGCTGTTGCTGCTGGTTCCACTCGCCGCCATGCAATTTACCCATGAGGTCGCGTGGAATGGCTTTGACTTTGCTGTGGCGGGTGTGCTGTTGACGATTGCCGGAATGCTCTGCCTGCTTGTGGTGCGCACCGTTCGGACGCGCCGGCGCCGGATTTGGCTGGTGTCGGCCTTGGGTGCCGGATTCGTCCTGGTCTGGCTGGAGCTTGCAGTCGGCGTTGTCGGCAGCCCTCTGGGCGGAAGCTGAGGTGATCGGACCCGGATGAAGCGGCCGGACTGCGATTGCCGGCGGCCTGCCGGAACGCACGCTGGGGTGGACCCTGCGGTACTGCGACGATGCTGGCATCTTCGCCCGCTGCAGGCAATGGTCGACATGTTGGTCACATTAATGTACTTTTGCTGATTGGCGCTGGCGCCACACGGCTCGCCATGGGCGGCGCGCGGCAGTGGCTGCGATACTGGCCCCGGCATATGGCTGCGGATGTGGCTGCGGCATGTGGGTGCGGATGTGGCGCTGGCATGTACGCTGCGGCATGTCGGCTGCGACATGTCGGCTGCGGCACGTCGGCTGCGGCACGGCGGCTGCGGCATCTGGACTGTGCACGCGGACGGTGCACCTGGACTGTGCGTGCGCACTTTGCGTGTGGACTGTGCGTGTGCACTATGCATGCGGACTCGGCATGTGAACCGCAGCATGCGGACTCGGCATGTGAACCGCAGCATGCGGACACGGCATGCGAACCGCGGCATGCGGACGACGGAACACGACGCGCGGCACCATTGAAGCCGATGATGGGTGAGCATGCTTGCGTCTGCCTGGCGGTATGATGCGTCCCTCATGCGCGGGTGCACGGCTACGCTTGCCCGCTCACGCGCCCGCCGTTTCCGACACGACCCATGGAGCTTGCTTGAAACCAGCGATCGTACTTTGCCTTGCCTGGCATTTGACAGGTGTCGCCCAGGCGGCGACGCCGTACACACTCGACCACACCGAAGTCCACGCAATCAGGGCGCAAGGGCTCAAGCGTGACTATCAGGTGTTCGTCGCGCTTCCCGATTCGTATGCGAACTCCAACCGGCGCTACCCCGTGCTGTTCGTAACCGATGCCGATTATGCGTTTCCGGTGGTGCGCAGCATCGCGCAGCGCCTTTCCCGGCACGCCGGCATGGAAGAGGCGATCGTGGTGGGCCTGTCATATGCCAGCGGCGACGCGAGTGTCTACAGCCGGCGGCGCGACTACACCCCGTCGGTCCCGCGCAGCCATACCTACCAATCCGACATGCCGGGGCGGGCACCGGCATTCGGCGAAGCCGCGGCGTATGGCCAGTATCTGACCACGGAAGTCCTTCCGGTCATCGCGCGCGCGTACCGTGCTGACATGGACCGGAAGGTTTTTATCGGCCATTCGTATGGCAGCCTGCTGGGCCTGCAGATCATGCTGGGTCAGCCGCGCGCTTTCGAGCATTACATCCTGGGCAGTCCTTCCCTGTGGTTCGATGGTGGGGTGATGTTCGGCCGCGAAACCGAGTATGCAGCGAGCCACAAGGACTTGCCGGCCTCGGTGTTTTTCGGGATCGGGGCGCGCGAAACGCGGGCGCCGGGCCGCAAGCGCGCCCGCACCGAAGCCGATGCGGACATGGTGGCGGACCTGCGCGACTTCGAGAAGGCGCTCGCATCGCGCCGTTATCCCGGCTTGAAAACGCAGGTGAAGGTGTTCGCGGACGAAGACCATGCCAGCGTATTCCCGCTGGTGCTCACACATGGCTTGCGGGCCTACCTGCGCTCAGCGAAATAAGGCACGGCTTCCCATGCCTGCCGCGCCGACGCCTCGACGGGGCGGCCCGTGCATTTCGCGCATCAATGCATCGACTTGTTCAAGTACCTCGGCCTTACCCGTGCCGTCCGGGTCCCAAATGCAGCGATGGGTGCGCGCATCCTCCGGCGCCCAGCGAAGGATGTCGGCCTTGCTGAAGATGACGACACTGGGCAGCCGCAAGCCTGCGGCAATGTGCGAGATCCCGGTGTCGTTGCATACCAGCAGGCGGGCATTGCTCATTAACGCGGACATGGCGCCGATCGAGATCGGTGCGGCAGCGATGCGTGCAGGTGCGCGCATCGCTGCCTGCACGGCGCGCGCCAATGGTGCTTCGCTCGCCGATCCGGTGAGGACGATGGGCAGGCGCCACTTGCGCGCGATGTAATCGGCGACCTCGGCGAAGTGCCGGGCAGGCCAGCATTTCTCGCGGGTGCGCGCACCAGGGTGAATGCAAGCGTACGCGCCAGGTTTCAATCCGCGACCGAGCGCGCGTTCGCGCAACTCGTGGCGATCCTCTGGCCCAAGCGGAAATTCGAGATGGGAGCCCTGGCGCGGTGCACCCAGGTGATCGGTCAGGCGCAGCAGCCGCTCGGGCTCGGTCCCGTGCACGGGATACGGTATGCTGGTCCAGCCTGCCGGCGCCGGAGCGTCGGGTGGATGAAATCCCGCACAGTGGCGCGCGCCGAGGCGTTCGACGATACCGTTGCTGCGGGAGCCGTCGCCGTGCAGCTGCAGGGCGAGGTCGAACCGGCGTGCCTGGACGGTGGCTTGAAATGCGTTCACGCTGGCGTGGTGGGCTGGCGGCTGTTCGGGCAAGCCATCGGCGCCCGGGAATGCGAGGAACGCGTCCACATAGGCCGAAAAGCGCCGGGCGAACTGCTCGGCCCACGGCAGGCCGACCAGCGTGATATGGGCGCGAGGCAGGGCGGCGCGCAATGCCCGCAGCGCCGGCACGCAGCACAGCATATCCCCCAGGTGGAGGGCGCGGAACACGACAACGCGCTCCGGGGTCCAGCGCTCCAGGAGGGCCGGCGCGGCGGCCAGCGCTGGCTGGACGGCTGGTCCGTCTGCGGCAGGCGCATCGTCGTCGCTTTCGATGCGGGCGCATGTGCCCAGCAGGCCGTGCAGCACGTTGCGCGTGATCGTGGCCACGTGCGGTTCCGTGCCGCTGACCAATACCTGCGTCCAATCGGCCGTGCCGGCGTTGAACACCGCGCCATTGCGGTGGTAGATGCTCATGCAGGCTGCGTGCAGCGCAAGGTCCGGATGCGCGCGCGTGGGCAGTTCCTGCCAATCATTGCCCAGCTGCGCGGCGGCCAGCACTGTCAGCCCGGGCGGCGTGCCTTCTTGCGCGGCGTGCCGGGACAGCACGGGCGGGGTGATCCGTTCAAGCGGCGCACCGTCGCATTCGTAGCCGATCAGCGGCGGAGTGCTGGCCGCGCCGATGACGTCACCGTCGCGCAAGCCGGTGTCGCGCAACACCCAGTGCGACGCCTGCGCAATGCGGTATCCCAGGGGCGGACGGGGACCGTCCCACCAACCGCCGCCGTGGCGGTAGCTGAGACCGGTAAGGTGGTCTTCCGGCCGCGCGCCAGCGGCCGGGTGCGTCCAGTGGTCCAGCGCACCATCCGGTCCACCCTGGTGGCAGACCATGGCCGTGGCAGCGTCGACCAGGTGCACGCGCCACCAGCAGGTATTGGCGCCGAAGATCGCAACCCGCCCCCCGCCATCGATGAATGCTTCGACGCGCTCCCTGGCCGCGTCGCTCCAGTATTCATCATGCCCGGCCGAGAGCAGCAGGCGACAGCCTGCAAGCGCTTCCGGCTCGCGATACAGGTCCAGGTCGGTGCAGAACTCCAGGGCGAAGCCTTCGCGCAGCAGCCAGCCGATAAAAGGTGCATCCCAGTGGGCGAAACAATTACGCGGCGAGCGCAGGTCGTAGGCGTCGGGCGCGCCCCACACGGGGCCGCCGATGCCGCCACCGGGACGCCTGAATGACACGCGCGCCCCAGGCGGCGTTGCAGACACTTCAGGGTGGTCGTAGAAGCAGCCGCCCCCCGCATGGTTATAGGCGTGATAGGTACACAAGGGCAGCTTGTACAGAAGCGCACCCGGACGCCGGCTGCGCACGACGAACAGGGCCGCGGCCTCCTGCATGGCAACGGTGGGCGCGGCGCCGGTGGGCGTCTCCAGCCAGGCGATGTACACACCCGGCACCCAGCCCTGCGGCACAGGGAAGCGGTAGGCCGGCCAGCCGAAGTCGCGCTCGGGCGCTTGCGCAGGGAGCAGGTCGCCCGCCAGCCACGGCGTGCGCTCGACCCGTTCGAGCCGCCCGGTCCAGCGGAAGAACTGCACACGGAAGCGGCGCGCATCGGTGGAGACGTGCAGCGTCAGCTCCCCACCGGGGACCACGCTGGGCCAGCCTGGATAGCCGAGGATCATCCGCCGCCCTCAGTGGCGCGTACTGAAAGCATCCGGCACCTGGCCGGCGCTGCGCTTGAGGGCCAGGAAGGGGCCGATCGCCAGCACCTGCATGGGCGTCGTGCGGAACGTGGCCAGGCATTGCTCGGGCGTCTCGACGATGGGCTCGTCCTTGCGGTTGAGCGAGGTGTTGAGCAGCACGGGCACGCCGGTCAGGTTCTTGAATGCGTGCAGGATGCCGCGCAGGAGCGGGTCGCCATCGCGCCCGACGGTCTGGACGCGCGCCGTGCCGTCCACATGCACCACGGCAGGAGCATGTTGCATGCAGGCCGGGGTGGCCGGTACGGCAAACTGCATGAAGGGGGACGGATGGTCGAGCTCGAAATAGTCGGCCGCGTGTTCCTCCAGCACGACAGGGGCCAGCGGACGGAACCACTCGCGTTGCTTGACCTCGGCGTTGATCCAGTCGCGCATGCGGGCCGAGCGCGGGTCCGCCAGGATGCTGCGGTGCCCGAGCGCGCGCGGGCCGAATTCGCTGGCCCCGTGGAACATGGCTACCACATTGCCTTCGGCCAGCAGGCCCGCCACCCGCGCCGCGAAGGCGTTGGTGTCGCAGATGCGCCCGACGATGAGGTCCGGCGCATCGGCCAGCGCGGCTTCGATCTGCCCCAGAGCGACATCGGGACCGAGATAGTCGTGGGTCCAGCGGAAATGGCATTCCTGTTCGGCCACTTCCAGCAAGCCGTAGGCCGCGCAGCCGATGGCGGTGCCGGCGTCGCTGGGCGCGGGCGGCACGAAGACCTGGTCGAACGGGGTGCGGCGCCATAATTGTTCGTTGCCGGGGCAGTTCAGGGCGGTGCCGCCGCCAAAGCACAGCTTGCTCACACCCGTGTGCGCATGCAGCTGCTGGCCGAGTTCCAGCAGGGCTGCCTCGAAGGCGCGCTGGCCCGCCGCAGCCAGGTTGGCCGCTTGGGTGAAGCGCTCGCGGTCGTCCGGCCGGTAGCGGAACCGTTCCTTGTCGGCGAAGGTGCGCAGCCATGGGGCCGGAATGTGCACGCTCAGGCGACCCACCTCCAGCGGCGGCAGGCCCAGCGCCTCGGCGTCGCCATGCGGGGCCAGGCCCATGACCTTGCCTTCATTTCCTTCGCCCGGGAAAATCGCCTGGGTCAGCAGGAAGTAGAACATCCCCAGCCCGGCCGGCTGGCCCTCGTCCCGGCTCCACAACTGCTTGCCGATGCATTTCACCCCGCGCCGGCTGGCGACATAGAACGAGGCCACCTCCAGCCATTCCGGTTCCCCGGCGCCGGGCCAGCCTTCGGTAAAGTCCGCCACCGCGCTGCCCTGGCCGTCGATCACCATGACGGCCGCTTCGTCGAACGGCGACGGTGGAAAGGCGCTGTACACGTGGGCCAGGTGATGCGAGATGCGCGCGCGGCGCAGGTGCGCCGACAGGGGCAGCGCGTCCTGCAGTTCGGATTCGTAGTCGGCGCGCCGGGTGAATTCCGCATCCGACGAGAAGCACTCGACCACGACATCGACCGGGCGGTCGAAGCCGGGCAAGCGGCCGTAGTGGTCGCGCACGTCGCCCAGCCGGCCCCAGTGGTGCTTGTGGCGCGTCAGGCGCTCCTTCTGGACCGCCCAGACGATGTCCGAACCGTGCATCAGGCAGGCGCTGGCGTCCTGCGTACGGTTGATTCCCAACACTAGCGGCCGGTCGTGCATCACTCGCTCCCGTTGTCGATTTTGACTCGTTAGAGGCAAGCGACGAGCACAAGTTCCGCAGTTGCTGAACAAAGTCCGCAGGGCCGGCCGCCCTGCGTTTCCGTCTTCTTGAACTGGTTTAAGGCGACGACGGGGCTGCCCACCGCAGAATGGCAAAACAATGGAGGAGCGGAAAATGGACACGATCTGTGAGCACCTCGCGCGCGACCACGCGCACTGTGACCAGCTGTTCGGCCAGGCCTGCGCCGACGTGCGCGCGGGCCGCTGGAGCGAGGCTGGCGTGTCCGCCGCCGCGCTGGCGCACGCCTTGCGCTTTCATCTCGACGTCGAGGAGCAGCTGGTGTTCGGCGCCTTCGACGAGGCCTTTTGCGATGCCGCCTCGCCCACGCGCTGGCTGCGCATCGAGCACCAGCGCCTGCTGGGCGTACTGGTGCGGGTCGAACACAGCGTGGCCGCACGCGATGGCGCGGCGTTCTTCAAGCACGCCGCCACCTTGCGCGCAATGCTGCAATACCACCATGAGAAAGAGGAAGCGGCCTTCTATCCGATGGCCGAGCGCGTGCTGGCGGGGCGCAAGGGCGAACTGATCGACGCCCTGGGCCGGATGCAGCAGCTCGGCCCGCATCGGGCGCTGCTGCCCGCCTGAGGCAAGCCTCAGTTGCCGGCGGGCGCGCCCAGGCGCCGTTCCAGTTCGGCGCGTGTGACCTGGCCCAGCTTGGTCATGACGAGGCTGCCGGCCGGGTCGTACACGAAGGTGGTGGGATAGGCATTGACCCCGAACGTCTTCAGCAATTCGCCGCTGCCGGCCACGATGGGGTAGGTGACGTGCAGGGCCTGGGCATACTGGCGCAGCTTGCGCGGATTGTCGCCGTCGGCGGCCAGCCCGAGCACGGCCACGTCGCGGCGCGCCCTGGCCAGCGCTTCCAGGTCCGGCATCTCGTGGATGCAGGGGGCGCACCAGGTGGCCCAGACGTTGAGCACCACCCACTTGCCGCGCAGCGCTTCGAGGTGCTGGCGGTTGCCGTCGATGTCGGTCAGGTGGAACGCCTGCGCCGGGGCGCCCCACAGCGCGCACGCCGCCAGCAGCAGGGCACTGCGGCCCAAGGTGCGCAGAGGTTTCATTACAGCTGGCCCGATACGCCGATCAGCACGGCCTTGTCGGCGGTCAGCTGGACGCCGCGCACATGGCGGTAGGCCGGCACCTGCAGGAAGGCGTACGCCTGCAAGCCATCGCTGATGGCGTAGCTGACGCCCGGGCTGACGTACAGGTAGCGTCCACCGCTGCTGGCCGGTTCGGCTTCGCTGCCACGGTCGGCACGCTTGTGGACATAGTTCACCTGGCCCAGCAAGGCGAAGTTGCCGGCCACGCCCTTGCGCACGCCGGCGTCGAGGCCGAGCTGGGCGCCTGGGCGGTAGTTGTCGCGGCTATTGACGGCATGCTGGTACTGGGCCTGCACGAACCAGGACGCATCCACCGAAGGCAGTTTCTTGTGATAGTAGGCGCCGGCAATCAGGTCGGTGGTGCCGGTGCCCGGCTGCATGCTGCGCTCGGCCGGGTCGCCCGCGCCATTGGCAACGTCGATCGCGCCGGTAGGCAGCTTGACGCCGAAGGTGATGCCGCTGTTGGCCGGCGCCAGCGGATCGACCGCGTCGTTGAGCTGGTAGCGGCCCACCACCCGCACGTCGCCCAGGCGGGTGAAGTCCCACTCTTCATTGAGCTTGGCGCCATGGTGATTGTGGATGTGCAGGTGCTCGCGCGCGCCCACGTTGGCGCTGACGGTGACGCCGAAGCCATTGTTGAAGTTGTGGCTGTAGCTGCCGACCAGGTTGCGGTTCAAGGTGCTCACTTCGTCGTGGTGGGCGTGGATCTGCCCCACCCCTACCTTATCGGAGCCAAACATCGGCTGGTCCTGGTCCACATATTCGTAACGCAGGTCGAAGGAGTTGGCTGCGCCCGCCAGCGCGCTTTCCGTGGTCCAGTTGCTGTTCACAGCACAGAAGGCGGCGCCGCAGCTGGCCTGGGCCAGCGAAGGAGCGAGGGCGATGGCCAGGGAAGCTGCCAGCAGGGAACGTTTGGTCTTCATCTTGTTCTTTCGTAGTTGATCTGAATGCGTTACGGATGTTTGCCTTGCTTATTGGATGAGCTGAAAGCCCGTTTCGTTACACGCTTTTCCTAGCGCAATTGCGTGGGGCGATATCTCATCATAGAAGCCCTCGATTCGCCATTCCCTTGATGTAAATCAAATTTAGCCGAGCATTTCAAATATACCGACCAGTTCTCGGATTTTTGATGTGCGTCAATTTTTAAAGATGTATCCCGGCGGTAAGATTTGTTCACGGTTAAACGAGATGCAGTCGGCATCAGACAACAAGAAGGTGAATATCATGAGAAAGACAGTCCTTTGCAACGCAATCTTTTCGGCCCTGCTCGGCATTGCCGCCGTCTCCCCGGCGCTGGCCCAACATGCAGGTCACGGTGCTGCCACTGGCAGTTCGGCGGTGCAATACCGTCCTGACGTCACCTTCACCCTGCGCACGGATATTGCCGACGGCAAGCTGGTGTTCGTGGGCGAAACCGGCGCCATGAAAGGCACCGCCAACCCCACCCTGAACGTGCCCGAAGGCGCGGTGGTGCAGATCAACCTGGTCAACGGCGACGGCGCCACCCATGACCTGTCCCTGCCTGACTTCAACGTCAAATCCAACCAGGTCAACGACAAGGGCGCCAGTACCACGATCGTCTTCAAGGCCGACAAGAAAGGTGAATTCACCTATATCTGCAGCCTGCCGGGCCACGTGCAGGCCGGCATGATCGGCAAGATCATCGTCGGTGGCGCCAGCGCCGCGCCGGTCAAGAAGGGCGCCGACGTGTCCCAGGTTCCGACCGCAGTCGGCACTCCCGTCGGCACGCGCGGTCCGAAGCACCTGACCGTCAACCTGGAAACCACCGAGATCGAAGGCCAGCTGATGGACGGCACCACGTACCACTACTGGACCTTCAACAGCAAGGTGCCGGGCCCGTTCATCCGCGTGCGGGTGGGCGACACGGTGGACGTCAACATGGCCAACGCCAAGGACAGCCACATGATCCACTCGGTGGACTTCCATGCGGTGACCGGTCCTGGCGGCGGCGCGGCGGTCACGCAGGCGGCCCCCGGCAGCACCAAGAGCTTCACCTTCAAGGCGCTCAACCCGGGCCTGTACGTCTACCACTGCGCGACCCCGATGGTGGCCCAGCACATCTCCAACGGCATGTACGGGATGATCCTGGTGGAACCGGAAGGCGGCCTGCCGAAGGTCGACCGCGAATTCTACGTGATGCAGGGTGAGCTCTACACCGCCCAGCGCCACGGCACCCCGGGCGAAGCCGAGTTCTCGCTGGAGAAACTCTTGGCCGAGCATCCCGAGCACCTGATGTTCAACGGCACCCACGATGCGCTGACCAAGACGCACCGGATGGAAGCCAAGGTCGGTGAAACCGTGCGCATCTTCTTCGGCGTCGGTGGCCCCAACACCACCTCCAGCTTCCACGTGATCGGCGAAGTGTTCGACCGCGTCTACAACCAGGGCGACCTGACCTCGCCACCGTTGAAGAACGTGCAGACCACCACGGTGGCTCCGGGCGGCGCGACGATGGTGGAGTTCAAGGTCGATGTGCCGGGCCGCTACATCCTGGTCGATCACGCCCTGTCGCGGATGGAAAAAGGCCTGGCCGGTTTCCTGTACGTGACCGGCAAGGACAATCCGGACGTGTTCAAGACCGCCAGCAAGCCGGACGCCAGCTCGGGTCACTAAGCCGCCTGCCAGTCTTGGCCGAAAGCCCGCCCCGTGCGGGCTTTTGTCGTATCGTCGCATTCAATTCACACTACGTCCCGCACCCATGCTCACATCAAAAATCGAAACGCAGCAATTCCTGCGCCGCCTGCCGCTGTTTTCCAGCTGCTCGGACGAGGAACTGCAGCTGATCGCCGCCGGCACCACCGAACACCACCTGGACCGGGGCACGCCGATCTTCAGCCGGGGCGACCCATGCCGCGGCTTTCATATCGTGATCTACGGCCAGGTCAAGCTGGGTTTCGTGTCGGCCCAGGGCGCCGAGAAGATCGTCGAGATCATCGGTCCGGGCATGAGCTTCGGCGAAGCGCTGATGTTCATGGAGAAGCCCTACATCGTCAACGCCACCACGCTGGCCGACACCATGCTGCTGCACATCGCGCGCGACGTGGTGTTCTCCGAACTCGATCGCAGCCCGGCCTTCGCGCGCCGCATGCTGGCCGGGATGAGCCGGCGCCTGCACGGCTTGATCTCGGACGTGGAATCGTATTCGCTGCGCTCGGGCAGCCAGCGCGTGGTGGGCTACCTGCTGAAGGACGAACCGGACGGCGACGGCGCGCAGGTGGTGCTCACGGTGAGCAAGCGCCTGGTGGCCTCGCGCCTGAACCTGACGCCCGAATACTTCTCGCGGGTGCTGCACGACATGGCCGAGCGCGGCCTGATTGCCATCGACGGCCGGCAGATCACCATCCACGACCTGGAAGGCTTGCGCGCCTACGAGGATTGAACAGCGGCGCGCGCGTCCGCCTGCATGCGGCGGCAGCGGCGCGCAGCTCCGTGCAGGTCGCGTACCAGCAGCAAGCCGGCGGCAGTGAGCACCAGCCCGGCCGGACGGCTTAGCACGGGCCAGACCAGCGCCGCCAGCAGCAGCCCCAGTCCGGCGGCATGCCAGTAGAACTGGCGCTCGGCGCGTTCCAGCGGCAGCACGTTACGGATCGACGGCGCGTTCGATGCCGCACCGGCGCGCCGTTTTACGTTCTGCTGCAGCTCGTACCACAGCAGGAAGGGCACGATCCGGTACAGCATCGCATTCACCGCCCCCATCACGAAGCCGCCGATGAAGAGTATTCCCATGGCCAGTTCCAGCCCGAGCGACTGGGGAGCCGTCAGGTACAGCGCCGCGCAGCCGATGACGCTCGCCAGCGACAGGCGCCAATACAGGGTCGAGCCGTCCGGTCCACGGCGCCGCTGCGCCAGCTTCCATAAGGTCAGGGCGGCGAATCCCGCCAGCAGGATGGCGATCCAGGCGCCCGCCATTCCCATGCCGCTCCACATGACGAGGCCCGCCAGCAAGCCCCAGGGCAGCGTGCGCACCAGCGCCGGGTGATAGGGCGCGACCGCCTGAAACATTGGAATGACCTGAAAGCCGACGCCCACGATCAGCAGCGCGGCAAAGCCGACCAGGCCCCACAGCGCGTGATGGCCGGTCAGCGCCAGGTAGGGCAGGGCGGCGCCGCCGGCCATCCCGACGCTCATGAATGCGCCCAGCAGTGCTGTTGCGCCCAGCGCGGGCCAGGCCATGCGCATGGCGCGCGCCATGGGCAGCGCGGGCGCCGCCACTGGACGAAGCAGGGCGCGCAGCGCCAGGGCGACGACCGCCAGCAAAGCGCTTGCCGCCAGCACGCCGCCCGTCGCCAGGACGGTGGGCAGGCCACGCGCGAACCCGAGCGCCACCAGGCCGGCGCCAGCGCACAGCATGCCCCAGGTCAGGCGCGCGTACGGCCCGGCCAGCTGGAGCGATGTGCCGGTCACCACCGGGATCAGCTGGGCGGCCGCGCCGACGGCCGCCATGGCCAGGTAGCCGAGCGTGAGCAGATGCGTCACGGCCAAGGTGGGTCCGGCCCAGCGCGAGAGCAGCAGGTCCGGCCCCCAGGCCACGATCAATGCGGCGGCGGCCAGCGCGAACAGCGGCGCGCTGAGGAGAAAGCGCAGGGGCGCCGCGGCGTCGGGCGCGAGGTCGTAGTGCAGGGTGCGCTGGATCATGTGGATTCCTTCATGCGTGCGCGCGGGCGCGCGCCGGGAACGGCGATCCTACCGGTGCGCCCGCCTTCCTTCCCATGACTTGAATTAAGAAGGCGGCAAGCGGTCGCCGGGCAGGGCGGCCTCCTTGCAACGGATCGTCCGCACAATCGTGTGCGGGATGGACACGGACTCGGCCGAACCCTAGAATCGACTCATCGAGGCAGGTCGCCTTGTACGACGCCCTTT
>JBKHWY010000025.1:0-17759 GCA_046566285.1 Gammaproteobacteria bacterium
GGTTCATCATGAACAAGCCGCGCTACGACATCCTGCGCGAAGAATTCCTGCAAGTGGTGACCGAACTGATCGGCGAACTGGGCAAGTTCGACAAGCAGGTCGTCGGCTGCAATCCGAAAAAGGCGATGTTCCGCATCAACCGCGACATCCGCTTTTCCAACGACAAGAGTCCGTACAAGACGCGCTTTTCGGCCGGCATCACGCCGATGGACCTGCGCCGGCCCAGCTCCGGCGGCGGGCCGACCTATTACTTCCAGATCGAAGGCAATGGCAAGCTGCTGTTCAAAATGCTGAAGAATAAACAACTGCGCGCGACCTATGGCGACCTGAAGAACGAAGGCAAATTGCAGCGGCCACCGAAGGGCTTCGACCCGGACCACGTGCACGTCGAGTATCTCAAGCACAAGAGCTTTTTCGTCTGGACCGAGGTCGACCTGGACCGCAACGCGCCGGACCGCCTGGTGCCGGACCTGGCGCGCGCATTCAAGGACGCTTTCCCGCTCGTGACCTGGCTGCGCAGCGTGAAGGCCGACGACGAAGCAGAAACCGAACAAACCGCAGCGTAACGTTGACAGGAGTAACTATGGCTTTACCACATGCCGCCTCGGGCGAAGTAATTCAACTCAGCCGCAGCGATGACGACATCGCCAGCCTCACCTCGGTGGCGCTGGTCAAGACCGAGAACATGGAACTGATCCGCCTGCTGCTGCCGAAAGAGCGCGAAATGCCGATGCACCAGGTGGACGGCGAGATCACGCTCCTGTGCCTGAACGGAGAACTGGTGGTGGACGCGCACGGCAAGAGCTCGGTGCTGCGTCCCGGCGAAATGCTGTACCTGCTGGGCGGCGTGCCGCACGCCGTGCGCGCCAACGAGGATTCGGTGGGACTGTTGACGATCCTGCTCGAGCACGGCGATGGCCTGGCCAGCCGCCACCAGGCCAAGGCGCAAGCCCAGGCCCAAGCCTGAATTTGAGCTGACCCGCAGCCCTAGCCACCCACCTCGTCGCGTGGGTCGCGCGCCATCAGGCGTGCCAGCATGGCTTGCGGGGTATCGCCATCGAACAGCACGCCGGCCACGGCATTCGTGATCGGCATGTCGACGCCGCGTGCGGCCGCCAGTTCCCGCACCGCCTTGGCGCAGGGCACGCCTTCGGCCACGTGGCCCAGTTCCGACACGATGGTCTCGAGCGCCTTGCCTTGCGCCAGACCCAGGCCCACGCGGCGGTTGCGCGACAAGTCCCCGGTGCAGGTGAGCAGCAGGTCGCCCATGCCGGTCAGCCCCATGAAAGTGCTGGCCTGCGCGCCCAGCGCCACGCCCAAGCGGGTGATTTCCGCCAGCCCGCGCGTGATCAGGGCCGCGCGCGCATTCAGGCCCAATCCCAGTCCATCGGCCACGCCGGTGGCAATGGCCAGGATGTTCTTCACCGCCCCGCCCACTTCCACGCCGATGACGTCATCGCAGGAATACACCCGCATGCTGGCGCTGTGCACGGCCGTGACCACGCGTTCGCGCAGCTCGGCCGAGTGCGAGGCCACCGTCAACGCGCACGGCAGGCCGCGCGCGACTTCCTGCGCAAACGAGGGGCCGGACAGGGCCGCAGCGGGTACCGCGTCGCCCAGCACCTCCCTCACCACCTGGTGCGGCAACAGGCCGGTGCCGTATTCGAAGCCCTTGCATAGCCACACGATATTGGGGATGGCATGGCCGGCCAGCTGGCCGAGCAGGGGACGCAGGCCGGCCACCGGGCAGGCTGCGATCAGCAGCGGCTTGCGCTCGGCGGGCGCCCCGGTCACATGGGCCAGCGCGGCCTCGAACGAGGCGGCCACCTGCAGGCGTTCGGGGAAGGCGAAGCCGGGCAGGTAGGCGCTGTTCTCGCGCTGCTCGGCCATCGCCGCCATGGCGGCCGGGTTGCGGCCCCACAGCAGCACATCATGGCGCGCGGCGAGGGACAGGGCCACGGCCGTGCCCCAGGCGCCGGCGCCCAGCACGCTGATGGCGCGCGCCGGAGCATGCGGCGGGGAGGAATGCGGCATCACAGGCCCCACACGTCGGACGCGCGCACGAAGCCGCTGATGCCGTCGCGGTGGCGCACGCGCGCCCACGGGCCTTGCACGTCCACCAGTTCCAGCAATACGCCCTTGTCGGCGGTCATGATGACGGCGGCCTGGTCATCGGCGGACAGGCGCAGCCTGGCGCTGGGGGCGCGCACCACCACATTGCGGCGCGGGGACAGGAGTTTCGATTCGATCCAGGCCAGGTCGCCGGCGGCATCGCGCACCTTGGACCATTCGCCGTAAGTGAGCACCACTTCGACAGGCATGCCGCGTGGCGCGATGAACAGTTTGCCGCCCTTGACGGAGGGCGCGTCGTACAGGATGGTGGGGCCGTTGCCGATCGTCTTGAAATCGAAGGCATGCGCGCCGGCCATGGCCAGCGTCAGCACGACACCGGCAAGGAGTCGGGAAGTCGTCATTGGGTGGCCTCTGCCTGGAATCGTTCGGTGGGCACGGAGCCTGCCCACGCGGGCGGCACAAGCTGGGCGGACTGCGGTCCGCACGGCTTGTGCAGCGGGGTATAACTTAGTTTGCTGCGCCGGAATTGGCAGCTTCAGCCAGCGCCTGGCGGCGCTGCTGGTAGAACACTTCGAAGTTGATCTCGGCCAGGTGCACTGGCGGGAAGCCGGCGCGGGTGATCACGTCGGCGATGTTACCGCGCAGGTATGGGTAGATGATGTTCGGGCAGCCGATGCCCAGCAGCGGATCCATCTGGTCAGCAGGAATGTTGCGGGCTTCGAAGATGCCGGCCTGCTTGCCTTCCACCAGGAACGCTACCTTGTCCTTGACCTTGGCGGTCACGGTGACCGTCACGGTGGCTTCGTAGATGCCGTCGGCGATGGCTTCGGCGCCCACGTCCAGCGACACTTCGATCGATGGCACATCCTGCTCGAGGAAGATGGCTGGGGAGTTCGGCTGTTCCAGCGACATGTCTTTCAGATAGACGCGTTGGATTTGGAATACGGGTTGCAGATTTTCGTCAGACATGGAACGCTTTCGTTGTAGGTGGTAGCGACCGGCGACATAGCCGGTTCATCAGGACTTGCAGATCAACTGCGGATCAAATGCGTCGGCAATTGTATCAAAACCAATTCGGATGCCAATAGCTTTCGGCGGCGGGCCTGAAGCCCCCGCGTCAAGCTCCATTCAACAATGGATCGAGCCGGCCCGCTTGATCGAGCGCATACAGGTCGTCGAAACCGCCGACATGGGTCTCGCCCACATAGATCTGCGGGACGGTGCGGCGGCCGGTTTTCTGCATCATGATGACGCGCTGCTCCGGGTTCAGGTCGACGCGGATCTTCTCGATGTCGGTCACGCCCTTGGCTTCGAGCAGGCGTTCGGCGCGCACGCAGTAGGGGCAGGATGCGGTGTGGTACAGGACGACGTGGGCGGTCATGGCGATTCCTTTCTTTCTTGCGTCTTACTTGAACTCACTTGACAGTGGGCAGGCCGCCGGTCTGCCAGCCGTTGATGCCGCCATCCAGGGCCAGGGCATCGAAGCCGGCCGCGGCCAGCTGGCGGACGGCCTTGTCGGCGCGGGCGCCGGTCTGGCAGACCACCACGATGGTCTTGCCTTTGGACTTGTCCAGTTCACTGAGTCGGGATGCCAAGTCTGCCAGCGGAATGTTTTTCGCGTCGCGCAAATGCCCTTTGGCGAACTCGTCGGCGCTGCGCACGTCCACGATGACCGTCTTGCCGCGGTTGATCATCTGGGTCACTTCAAGCGCCGAAGCACGGCGGCCGCGCGGGCCCACGGCGGTGCCCAGCAAGGCGCCACCCGACAGCACGACGATGGCGACGAGGAAAATATGGTCGAGAATGAATTTCACGGCGATCCAATGTTAAGAACAAGGCGAGCATTATAAATTGCGCTGTGCCGTTACGGGGTGAATGCCCGCATTCACCCCGTAAGCGGCACAGCGCGTTATAAAATAGATGGTGGTGTCGAATTTGCTCGCCCGGTTTTTCTGGCCGATCCTAACTTTTAACTCTAGAAAAAAATTTCTCATGTACAAAATTGTCTTCATGCGCCATGGCGAATCCACCTGGAATCTCGAAAACCGCTTCACCGGCTGGACCGATGTCGACCCGACTGAAAAGGGCGTGCAGGAAGCCAAGGCCGCAGGCAAGGTGCTCAAGGAAGAGGGCTTCACCTTCGACCTGGCCTACACCTCGGTGCTGAAGCGCGCGGTGCGCACGCTGTGGCTGGCGCTGGACGAAATGGACATGATGTGGCTGCCGATCAAGAACGACTGGCGCCTGAACGAGCGCCACTACGGCGCCCTGCAGGGCCTGGACAAGGGCGAGACCGCCGCCAAGTATGGCGACCAGCAAGTGCTGGTATGGCGCCGCAGCTACGACACCCCGCCGCCGGCGCTGGAGGCATCGGACGAGCGCACCTCGTTCAACGATCCGCGTTACGCCGGCGTGGCCAAGGACAGCATTCCCCTGACCGAATGCCTGAAGGACACCGTGGCGCGCGTGATGCCGGCCTGGGATGGTGAAATCGCTCCAGCCATCCGCGCCGGCAAGAAGATCCTGATCTCGGCCCACGGCAACAGCCTGCGCGCCATCATCAAGATGCTGGACAACATCAGCGACGACGACATCGTGGGCCTGAACATCCCCAACGGCCAGCCGCTGGTGTACGAGCTCGATGAAAACCTCAAACCGATCCGCCACTACTACCTGGGCGACCAGGAAGCCATCGCCGCCGCCGTGGCTGCCGTGGCCAACCAGGGCAAGGCCAAGTAAGTTTTGGCTTTCTCGCTGCTTTTTTCACTGAAGCAATGCGCGCGTGGCGCGGTGCTGTGCACCGTGCTGGCGGCGCTCGTGTCGGTGGGCGCGGATGCGCTGGCCGCACCGCGCCAGACCGAGCGCAGCAAGCAGAAAGCGGCCGCCGAGGCCACCCGCGCCGGCATCCAGCAGAAGCTGGCCAACCTGAAGCGCGACATCAGCCGCACCGAGGACGAAAAGGAAGACGCGGCCGACGAGCTGGCCGAGTCGGAAGAAGCCATTTCCAACGCCAACCGCGCGCTGCGCGACCTGGCCGAGGAACAGAAGGACACCAATACCCGGCTGGCCGACCTGGGTGCGACCCAGGAGCAGCTGGCCAGGACCATCGACGGCCAGAAGAAGCAGTTGGCGCGCCTGCTGCGCGAGCAGTACGTGGCCGGCAACGAAGACCGCATCAAACTACTGCTCTCGGGCGACAACCCCAACCGCATCAGCCGCGACCTGCAGCTGATGGCCTATGTGTCGCAGGCCCAGGCTCGCCTGCTGACCTCGTTGCGCGCCAACCTGGCGCAGGTCGAGGCCAACCGCGCCGCCGCGCAGAACGCGCGCGATGAACTGGACGAAATCGCGGCCGAGCAGCGCGACCAGAAAACCGTGCTGGAAAAGGAAAAGGCGCGCCGCGCCGCCTTGCTCTCCAGTCTGTCGGCCCGCCTGGTGGCGCAGCGCAAGGAAGTGGGCAGCCTGGAGCGCGACGAACAGCGCCTGGCCGGCCTGGTGGACAAGCTCTCGCGCCTGATCAAGGAGCAGGCCGAAGCGGCCGAGCGCGAGAAAAAGCGCCAGGAAGCGCTGGCCGCGGCCAAGGCGAAAGCGGCGGCGGAGGCGCGCGCCCGTGCACTGGCGCTGGCGCAGGAAAAGGCGGCCAAGGAAAAGGCCGAACGCGAACGGCTGGCGCGCGAAGCGGCCAAGCCTGGCGCCAAGCCGCCGAAGATCCCACCGAAGCCCGTGCCGGAACCGGAGGAGCCCAAGGTGGTGCAGCAGCCGACCGAACCCAAGCCCGATCCGGAGGCGCCCAAGCCGGCCGACGTGGCCCTGGCGCCCGCGCCGCTCGATGGCGCCTTTGCCACCTTGCGCGGCAAGCTGCGTGCGCCGGTGTCCGGCAAGGTGCTGGCGCGCTTCGGCGCCAAGCGCGGCGACGGTCCCAGCTGGAAAGGCATGTTCATCAAGGCGGGCGAAGGCAGCGACATCCACGCCGTGGCCGCCGGCCGGGTGGTGTTCTCCAGCTGGATGCGCGGATTCGGCAACCTCATCATCATCGACCACGGCAGCGAGTACCTCTCCATCTACGGCAACAACCAGTCGCTGCTCAAGCGCGTGGGCGACGCGGTGAAGGGCGGCGAAGCCATCGCCAGCGCCGGCAACACCGGTGGCAACGAGGAATCGGGGCTATACTTCGAGCTCAGGCACCGCGGCGCGGCCTTCGATCCGTCGGGCTGGGTGAACTTTTAACGGATGGTGAGATGGCAATGAAAGTCAAGAGTTTCGGCCTTGTCGGAATCGGCATGGTGGCCGGCTTCGCGATGTCGCTGCAGTTTTCCGCGCTGGCGCAAAAGGCCGGGACGCTGGCGCCCTTGCCCCTGTCCGAACTGCGCCAGCTGGCCGACGTGTATGGCCTGATCAAGACCGACTACGTCGAGCCGGTCGAAGACAAGAAACTGCTGTCCGAAGCCATCAGCGGCATGGTCAGCTCGCTCGATCCGCACTCCGTCTATCTCGACAAGAAAGCCTACCGCGAGATGAAGGAGAGCATGCAGGGCAAGTTCGTTGGCCTGGGCATTGAAGTGGCGGCTGAAGACGGCTACGTGAAGATCGTCACTCCCATCGAGGACTCGCCCGCCTTTCGCGCCGGGATCAAGGCCGGCGACCTGATCACCCGCATCGACAACACCCCGATCAAGGGCTTGACCCTGGACGAAGCCATCAAGATGATGCGCGGCGAACCCAAGACCAAGGTCGTGCTGACGATCGCCCGCAGGGGCGACGACAAGCCCTGGACGGTGCCCCTGGTGCGCGAGGAAATCCGGGTGCAGAGCGTGAAGGCCAAGATGGTCGAGCCGGGCTATGCCTGGCTGCGCATCAGCCAGTTCCAGGAACAGACCATCGACGACCTGGTCAAGAAACTGCAGGCCCTGTACGCGCAGGATCCCAAGCTCAAGGGCCTGGTGCTGGACCTGCGCAATGACCCGGGCGGCCTGCTGCCGGGCGCGATCGGCGTCTCGGCCGCGTTCCTCCCGGCCGACAAGGAAGTGGTCTCGACGGTGGGCCAATTGCCCGAATCGAACCAGAGTTTTTATGCGCGGCGCGAGTTCTACGCCAATCGCGGCGGCGACCCGCTGGCCAAGCTGCCGGCGCTGTTCAAGAGCGTCCCGATGGTCGTGCTGGTCAACACCGGTTCGGCCTCGGCCTCGGAGATCGTGGCCGGCGCGCTGCAGGACTACAAGCGCGCCGTCATCATGGGCAGCACCACCTTCGGCAAAGGTTCGGTGCAGACCCTGCGCCAGCTCTCGCCCGACACCGCCGTCAAGCTGACCACGGCGCGCTACTACACCCCGCAGGGCCGCTCGATCCAGGCCAAGGGCATCGTGCCCGACCTGGCGGTGGATGAAACGCTGGAGGGCGACGGCCTGAACGCCCTGCGCGTGCGCGAAGCGGACCTGCAGAAGCATTTGGCCAATGGCCAGGACAAGGAAGACGTCAAGGCCCGCCGCGACGAAGCCGAGGAAGAGCAGCGCCTGGCCGCGCTGGCGCGCAGCCGCAAGCCGCTCGAATTCGGCGGCAAGGACGACTTCCAGCTGGCCCAGGCGCTCAATCACTTCAAGGGCTTGCCGGTCAAGCTGGCCAAGCCGGAGACGGTGCTGGCCAAGGAAGAAGCTGCCGCGCCGGTATCGGAGCCGCCCGCGACGTCGCCCACCAAGCCGGCCGAGATCCCGGCTGCGCCGAAAAAATAGCAGGGCCGAAGCCACGCCTGGATGCATACCGCCGACCCCATTCACGTCGTCCTGGCGAAGGCCAGGACCCATAGCGCGCATGCTCAGAGTGGAACCGTGCCACTGATGGAACGCGCCATGGGTCCTGGCCTGCGCCAGGACGACGGCAGCGAGCAGCGTACATGAACGACCACCAACTGCAACGCTACGCGCGCCACATCCTGCTCGACGAGATCGGCATCGAAGGCCAGCAGCGCATTCTGCAAGCGACCGTGCTGGTGATCGGCGCCGGCGGCCTTGGTTCCCCGGCTGCGCTGTACCTGGCCTCCAGCGGAGTGGGGCGATTGCTGCTGGTCGATGACGACACGGTCGACCTGACCAACCTGCAGCGCCAGATCGCCCACACCACCGAACGCATCGGCCAGGCCAAGGTCGAATCGGCGCGTACCGCACTGGCGGCCCTCAATCCGGAATGCCAGGTCGTGGCGCTGTGCGAACGGGCCGAGGGCGCGCGCCTGGCCGACCTGGTGGGACAGGCCAGCGTCGTGCTCGACTGCAGCGACAATTTCGCCACCCGCCACGCCGTCAACCGCGCCTGCGTCGCGCAGGGCGTGCCGCTGGTGTCGGGCGCGGCTATCCGTTTCGACGGCCAGGTCAGCGTGTTCGACCCGCGCAGCGCCGAGGCCCCCTGCTACTCGTGCCTGTTCCCGCAAGACCAGGCGTTCGAGGACGTGGCGTGTTCGACGATGGGCGTGTTCGCCCCGCTGGTGGGCGTGATCGGCGCCATGCAGGCGGCCGAAGCGCTCAAGCTGATCGCCCCGCTGGGCCGCACCGTGGCCGGCCGTTTGCTGATGCTGGATGCCGGCACAATGGACTGGACCAGCATTGCCGTGCAGCGCGATCCGGCCTGTCCCGTATGCCGCCAGCGGCACAGGGGGACCGTCAACCAGCCGCACCATTGACCGGCGCGCATGCGCTGGATTTTTGCGGCGCCCCCGGCTGAACTCTAGCGCGGCGCCTCCATCTAACGTGCTGACCCTGGCACACCCTCATCGTAGAAGTTAACAACGTAGAAATTAACAAAACAGTGGCATACAATGTGCCGCCCTTTCCATTGCTGCACGCAATGTGTTTTGGTCCACCGTTTGGCCTTATACTCTGGTTTCCTTTTCGACACGTTTTACAACCCTTTGATTGATCCAGACATGCATAACGTAATCAACCGCCCGGCCCGCGCGCGTGGCTTCACCCTCGTGGAAATCATGGTTGTGGTGGTCATCATCGGCATCCTCGGCGCGCTGGTCGTGCCCAAGCTGCTCAGCCGTACGGGCGAGTCGCGCATCACCGCGGCCAAAGTCGATATCTCGACCCTGATGCAGGCGCTCAAGCTGTACAAGCTCGACAACCAGCGCTATCCGACCACCGAGCAGGGCCTGCAGGCGCTGATCACCAAGCCGACCGCCGGCCCGGCCGCCAACGGCTGGAAATCCGGCGGCTATGTCGAAAAGCTGCCCAAGGACCCATGGGGCAATCCGTACCAGTACCTGTCGCCCGGCCTGCACGGCGAAGTGGACCTGTTCTCGTTCGGCGCCGACGGCCAGCCCGGCGGCACCGGCGACGATGCGGACATCGGCTCGTGGGATAACTAAGCACTGACGCGCGGGAGTAGCCGTGTCCAGCCAGGCGCCGGCCCGCGCCGTGCGAGTCCTCAGCAGCGCTCGCCTCGCGCGCGGCTTCACCCTCGTCGAGGTGATGGTGGTGATGGTCATCATCGGGATCGTGCTGGGCATGGTCACGCTGAACGCCATTCCCAGCCCGCGCCAGAACCTGCAAAGCGAAGCGCAGCGCCTGGCGCTGCTGCTGCAGCTGGCGCGCGACGAAGCCATCGTGCGCAACCGGCTCGTCAGCTTCGAGGCCAACAGCGAGCGTTACCGCTTCCTGGTGCGTAACGAGAACCGCTGGGACCCGGTCACGCAGGACGACCTCTTGCGCGAGCGGCCGTTCAAGTACACGCCGCTGACGCTGCTGCTCGATCCGCCCGGCGCGGGCAGCGGCAGCGATGGCGTGCTGCGCATCACCTTCGGGCGCGAGCCGGTCGACAAGCCCTTCGTGCTGATGCTGGCCATCGGCGACGACCGCGTGGCCATCCGCGCCGACGGCATCGGCCACTTTACCGTGGAATAGACAGCATGCGACCGCACGCCCGCCTGCCGGCCAGCGCCGGCTTTACCCTGCTCGAAGTGCTGGTGGCCCTGGTCATCGTCGGCACCGCGCTGGGCGCGTCGCTGCGCGCGGTGGGCAGCCTGACGGCCAACAGTTCCGGGCTGCGCAGCGCCATGATGGCCACCTGGTCGGCCGAGAACCGGCTGGTGCAGATCCGCCTGGCGCGCCAGTTCCCGGCGGTGGGCAAGCAAACCTTCGACTGCCCGCAGGGCGACCTGAAGCTGGTCTGCCAGGAGGAGGTGCTGGCCAGCCCCAACCCGCGCCTGCGCCGGGTGGAGGTGTCGGTGTTTGACCTGGAAAACCCGGTACGCCGCATCATCAAGCTGGTGCAACTGGTGCTGAACGAATGAAGCCGCGCATGCAGCCTGCGGGGCGGCGGCCGGCCGTCCGGCGCCAGCGCGCCTTTACGCTGATCGAACTGCTGGTGGCGGTGAGCATCCTGGCCATCGTGGCGGTGCTGGGCTGGCGCGGCCTGGACGGCATCGTGCGCGCGCGCGTGGCGCTCACCGAGCAGCTCGAAGCCACGCGCGGCATGCAGCTGGCGTTCGCGCAGATGCAAAGCGATTGCGAAGCGGTGGTGCGCCCGGACGCGGTGCAAAGCCGCCCGTATCTGCTGGCCAGCAACGACCGCATGACCCTGGTGCGCAACGTGTTTGTCGAGAACGAGGCCTCGCGCCTGCAGGTGGTCGCCTACCGGGTGGTGAACGGGGTGCTGACGCGGCGCGAATCGCTTGGCACGCGCGACCTGGCCCAGCTCGATATCATCTGGATGGCCATGATCAGCGACACCGACAGCAATCCGCAGGTGGCGCTGCAAAGCGGCGTGAACGGCATGCAGGTGCAGACCTGGGAAAACGGCGGCTGGCGCGTTCCCGGACAATCCGGCCAGCAGCAGGGACAGCCCAGCCAGCCGCAGGGCGGGGTCTCCGCGCCGCCGCAGCTGGCCAATGCCCAGGCGCCCACCGGTCTGCAGGTATCGCTGCAGCTGCAAACGGTGACGGCGCCGATGAGCAAGGCCTTCCTGCTGGGGGGCATGTGATGAAGAGGATGCGGATGCGGATGAGGATGCGCCAGCAGGGCGTGGCCATCATCACGGCGCTGCTGCTGACCACCTTGTCGGTGGCGATCGTGGCCAGCCTGTTCTGGCAGCAGCAGGTGCAGGTGCGCTCGATGGAGAACCAGCGCCTGCACCTGCAGACCAAGTGGATCCTGCGCGGCGCGCTCGACTGGGCGCGCCTGGTGCTGCGCCAGGACGGCTTCGACAATCCGGACTGGACCCCGCTGACGGCGGTGTGGAACACCCCGCTGGCCGAGACCCGGCTGGACCAGTACATCGAACGCGAACGGGTGGAGGGGGAAGTGTTCGACGCCACCCTGTCCGGGAAGATCGTCGATGCGACCTCGCGCTTCAACCTCACCAGCCTGTCCAACGGCCGCCTGATCGAGCCGAAGCAGCTGGACGTGTACAAGCGCCTGCTGGGGCTGCTGCGGCTGGACCAGACCCTGGCCGAGCGCACCGCACGCGCGGTGGCGTCGGGTGCGCCAGTGTCGCTAGTGGGCGGGACTGGTACGGGTACAGGAACAGGTACGGGTACGGGTACGGGTACGGGCACGGGCACGGGTACGGGCACGGGTACAGGGACCGGCACCGGCACCCCGGCATCGCTGCTGCAGCCGGTGGTTCCCCAAGGCTCGCCGATTGCGATCACGCGCCTGGAAGACCTGCTCTCCATCCCCGGATACACGCCCGAGATCGTCGAGCGCCTGCGCGACTTCGTGATCGTGCTGCCCGAGGCAACCAAGGTCAACGCCAACACCGCGCCGGCCGAAGTGCTGGCCGCGCTGGTGCCCGGCATGGCGGTCTCGGGAGGGCAGTCGATTGTCAGCCGCCGCGCTCAGGCATACTTCCGCTACCCGCACGAATTTGCCAGCGCCGCCCAAAGCGGCCAGCAGCCGCCCGATCCGGACACGTATGATGTGAAAAGTTCGTACTTCCTCGTCTACAGCCGCATTCGCCTGGACCGGGCCGCGCTGGACGCGGACGCGCTGGTGAACCGCCGGCTGGGCGTTCCCGGCGTGCCGACCGCCACGGTGTGGGTGCGCCAGCACTAGCACGACAGAACAAGCGAACGAGAGAACGAAAGCACGAAAGAACAACGAGAGAGAGACCAGGATTGACTACTTTATATATCCGCCTGCCTGCTCGCGCCGATAGCGAGCGCCTGCTTGCCGCCTGGGCCCAGGTGGCCGACGGCGGGGCCATCGCCCAGAGCGGCGAAGGGGCGTTGAAGAGCATGGGCGACATCGTCGCCACCGCGCGCCAGGTGATCCTGCTGCTGGCGGCGGCCGACGTCACCCTGCTGCAGGTGAAGATCCCGCCGCTCTCCGGCGCGCGCCTGAAGGCGGCCCTGCCCAGCCTGGTGGAAGAACAGATCCTGGGCGACCCGGCCGAATGCGTGCTGACGGCCGCGCTGGCCGATTCGCCCGACGGCACCCGCACCATCGCCGTGGCCAGCCGCGCCTACCTGGAAGCCATCGTCAAGCAGCTGATGGGGCAGGGCGCGCGCAAGGTGTCGGCCCTGCCGGCGCAGCTGTGCGTGCCGCTCGCGCCGGGCAGCGCCTCGGCAGTCATCGATGGCGCCGGCATCACCCTGCGCCAGGGCTTGTCGCAAGGCCTGGGCCTGGGCTTCGAGGGCGACGCCGCCAGTGCCCTGCAGACGGTGGCCATGTTGGCCGGCGACGTGCCACTGACGCTCTACGTGCCGGCCGACGCGGTGGGCGAATACCGCGTGCTGGCCGCCGAGGCCGGGCCGGCGGTGACCATCGAAGAAGAGCACTGGGCACACTGGGTCGCGGGCACCCGCACCACCAGCCTGGATCTGGTGCCGGCGCTGGGCGCGGCCGGCGCCCGCGCGCGCGACTGGCAGCGCTGGCGCTGGCCGATCCGCCTGGCCATCGCCGCCGTGGTGGTCAACATCATCGGCCTGAACGTGGAATACCTGCGCCTGAAACGCGAGGCCAAGGCCACGCGCGAATCGATGACCCAGACCTTCCGCGCCGCCTATCCGAAGGAGACGGTGGTGCTGGACCCGGAAGCGCAGATGCGCAAGAACATCGCGCTGGCCAAGGCCAGCCACGGGCAGCTCAATCCGGATGAATTCACCTACCTGGCGGCGGCGTTCGGCGAGGCCGCGCGCGGCATCGGCTTTGCGCCGTCGATCGCCACGCTGACCTATGCCGGGCGTTCGCTGACCATCAAGTTCAAGGATGGCGCGGTGGCGCCGGAGATGCTGGCCCAGTTGCAGGGACCGCTCTCGGGCCGCCGCATCGACCTGCAGGACATCGGCGGCGGCGCCTGGAAACTGACCAGTATCGGAGGCAAGCAATGACCCCGGCCCAACGCTATGGCCAACTGAAGGAACAGCTGGCGCTGTACTGGCTGGCGCGCACCGAGCAGGAACGCAAGTACCTGACCGTGGGCGGCGCCGTGGCCATCGTCGCGCTGGTGTACGGCGTGTTCATCGACCCCGCGTTGACCGGGCGCGCCAAGCTGCAGCGCGACCTGCCGCAATTGCGCCAGCAGGCCGCGCAGCTGCAGTCGCTGGCGGCCGAGGCGGCGGAACTGAACCGCCAGCCGGTGGCGCAAGTCACGCCCATGACGCGCGAAAGCCTGACGGCATCGCTGGCCACCCGCTCCATCGTGCCCGGTTCGCTGACGGTGGCCGGCGAAAGCGCCAAGCTGCAGCTGTCGAACGTCTCGTTCGCCAACCTGTACGCCTGGCTGGACGCGCAGCGGCGCGAGAACCGCATCGCGGTGGACGAGGGCACGGTCACCGCCCTGCCGGCCGCCGGCCAGGTGGACGCCAGCCTGACCTTGCGCCAGACGCTCGACGCGGGAGCCGCGGGACGATGAAACGGCTCGCGATATGGCTGGCGCTGATCGTCCTGGCGGTGGCGCTGACCGTGTGCGTCTTCCTGCCGGCTTCCTGGCTGGGCTCGATCGTGGAAAAGCAGACCGGCGGGCGTTTGACGCTGGGCGACGCGCAGGGTACGCTGTGGCGCGGCTCAGCCTTTGTAGGCGGCGCCCCGGGCGCGAGCGGCGCCGTGACGCCGCTCTTGCCCGGCCGTTTCGCCTGGCGCCTGTCGCCGATGGTGCTGCTGGGCCAGGTGGACGTGACGCTGGAAAACCCGCAGGCGCTGTCGCAGCCGGCCCACCTGACCGGCAGCCTGTCGCAGTGGCAGGTCAGCCCGGCCGCGCTGCTGCTGCCGGCCGAGCGCTTGGCCGGACTGGGCGCGCCGCTCAACACGCTGGCGCCGTCGGGCAGCATGCGCCTGTCGTGGAGCACGCTGCAGCTGCAGCGCCTGCCCAAGGGCATGGCGGTGGAAGGACGCACGGTGCTCACGCTCACGGACATGGGTTCGCGCATGGCGCCCGTCAAGCCGCTGGGCACCTATGAAATGACGATGGACTGGCATGGCCAGTCCGCGCAACTGGCCCTGAACACGGTACGCGGCGCCTTGCTGCTGTCGGGGACGGGCGCACTTGAAAATGGCCGTTTCCGCTTTTCGGGCGATGCCCAGGCGGCCGAAGGATATGAAGACACCCTGGGCAACCTGCTCAACTTGCTGGGCCAGCGCCGCACGGTCAATGGCAAGAAAATTATCGCTCTAGAGTTCAAATAATGAATACACAGTCGAACAGCATTCCCACCATTTTCGCGCTGCGCCGTCTTGCCGCCGCCGCCATGCTGTGCTGCGCGGCGGCGGTCAGCCTGCCCGCTGCCGCTGCCCCCGCCGGCCAGCCCCAGGGCAGCGAAGCCGCGCTGAACTTCGTCGGCGCCGACATCGAAGCGGTCATCAAGGCCGTGGGCCATTACACCGGCATGACCTTCATCATCGACCCGCGCGTGAAAGGCACGCTGACGCTGGTATCGGAAAGCACGCTGTCGAAAGCCCAGGCGTTCCAGCTGCTCACGTCCGCGCTGCGCCTGCAGGGCTATGCGGTGGTGACCGCCGACGGTTACGCCAAAGTGGTGCCGGAAGCCGAAGCCAAGCTGCAATCCTCGCCCACCCACATCGGCACGGGAAAAAGCGGCGTGCGCGGCGACCAGGTGGCCACCCAGGTCTACAACCTCTCGTACGAATCGGCCGCCAACCTGACCGCCGTGCTGCGCCCGCTGATCTCGCCCAATAACTCGATCATGGCCGAACCGGGCAACAATGCCCTGGTCATTACCGACTACGCCGACAACCTGCAGCGCCTCTCGAAAATCATCGCCGCGCTGGACACCCCCAACACGGCCGACCTGGATGTCATCCCCGTCAAGCACGCCATCGCCAGCGACCTGGCCGCGCTGGTCAACAAGCTGTCCGAGCCCGCCGCCGGCGGCGACTCGGGACGCGTGACGGTGGTGGCCGACCCGCGCACCAACTCGGTGGTGGTGCGCGCCCCGTCGCGCGCGCGCGCCAACCTGGCCCGTTCGCTGATCGCCAAGCTGGACCAGCCGACCACCGAAGCGGGCAACGTGCACGTGGTGTACCTGAAGAACGCCGACGCCACCAAGCTGGCGCAGACGCTGCGCGCGGTGGTCTCGGGCGATAGCTCGCTGCCGCAGCAGCAGCAGGGCACCCAGGGCGGCAGCGTGGCCACCGGCATGGGCACCCAGTCGGGCGGCGCGGGCGGCACCCAGGGCGGCCAGGGACTCGGCCAGGGCAATACCACGGCCGGCAACACCTTCGGCCAGCAGCAGCAGACCACCGGCACGGGCGGCGGCAGCGCCGGCTTCATCCAGGCCGATGCCTCCACCAACACCCTGATCATCACGGCGCCGGACGCCGTGTACCGCAACATGCGCGCGGTAATCGACCTGCTGGACGCGCGCCGCGCCCAGGTGTACATCGAATCGATGATCGTCGAGGTCAACGCCAACAAGACTGCCGAATTCGGCGTGCAGTGGCTGGGCCTGTCCGGCAACAGCACCAGCGACTACCGGGTGGGCGGCTACCAGTCGTTCGCCACCGCGCAGGGCAACAACCTCGGCAACCTAGTCGCAGGCGCTGGCAAGGTCCTGCCGGGCCCGGGCTTCTCGATCGGCGTGTTCAAGCAGATCAACGGCGCGCTGGGCCTGGGCGCGATTGCCCATGCGCTGGAAAACCAGGGCGACGCCAACATCCTGTCCACCCCCACCATGCTCACGCTGGACAACGAGCTGGCCACCATCAAGGTGGGCCAGAACGTGCCGATCATCAGCGGCCAGTTCACCACCGCGGTGGGCGGCGCGGCCGCCAATCCGTTCCAGACCATCGACCGGCGCGACGTCGGCATCACGCTCAAGGTGCGTCCGCAGATTTCCGAGGGCGGCACCATCAAGATGGCGATCTACCAGGAGAGTTCCAGCGTCGATCCCAACAGTCGGGATGCCCAGGCGGGCGTGACCACCAACATCCGCGTGATCGAGAATAACGTCATCGCCGACGATGGCCAGATCGTGGTGCTGGGCGGGCTGATTCGCGACGACTCCTCCAACTCCAACGAAGCGGTGCCGGGCCTGGGCAGGATTCCCATCCTCGGCAACCTGTTCAAGTACCGTACCCGCAACCGCGCCAAGACCAACCTGATGGTGTTCCTGCGCCCGGTGATCGTGCGCAGCAAGGACGACAGCAATTCGATTGCCACCGACCGCTACGACTACATGCGCTCGGCCGGCATGAAGGCGGCGCCCACCGACGATTCGATCCTGCTGCCGAACTACGGCGCCCCGGTGCTGCCGGAACTGACCAATGGCCAGCCGCCTGCTGGCGGCGTTCATGTGCCGATGCCGCCGAAACCGCCGGTCGGCACCCCCACCCAGCCGCAGGCCGCCCCGGCCGGCACGCCCGAGGGCAAGCCGGCTGACGTGTCGCAGCAGAAGTACCGCCCCGTGCAGCCGGCCCAGCCGCAGCAGGGCACCCCGACCCGATGAGACAGTCATGAACAATCTGCTTCCCTACGCCTTTGCGCGCGACTATTCCGTGCTGGCGCGCACGGCTGACGATGCGCCCCACGGCGACGCCGTCCGCCCGCCCATCGAGGTGTGGGTGTCATCGGCCTCGGCCCCAGCGGCGATTGCCGAGGTGTCGCGCCGCTTCGGGCGCATCACGCTGCGCCGCATGGAGCGCGCCGACCTGGACGCCGCCATTGCCAGCGCCTACGCCGGCGCGGGCGGCGACGCCTCGCAGGTGGCCGACGAGTTCGAGGCCGACCTTGACCTCACCAAGCTGCTGCAGGACGTGCCGGCCATCGAAGACCTGCTCGAATCGTCCGACGACGCGCCCGTGATCCGCATGATCAACGCGCTGCTCACCCAATCGCTGCGCGAGGGTGCGTCCGACATCCACATCGAACCGTTCGAGCAGACCTCGGTGGTGCGCTTCCGGGTGGACGGCGCGCTGCGCGACATCGTCCGCCCGCGCAAGGCCATCCACGCTTCGCTGATCTCGCGTATCAAGATCATGGCGCAGCTGGACATCGCCGAAAAATGCCTGCCGCAGGACGGCCGCATCACGCTGCGCATCGGTGGCAAGGGCGTGGACGTGCGCGTCTCGACCCTGCCCACCGGCCACGGCGAGCGCGCCGTGCTGCGTTTGCTGGACAAGGAAGCCGGCCGCCTGGACCTGTCGCACCTGGGCATGAGCCCGGACCTGCTGCCCACCTTCGATGGCCTGATCAACCAGCCGCACGGCATCGTGCTGGTCACCGGCCCCACCGGCTCGGGCAAG
>JBKHWY010000026.1:0-17741 GCA_046566285.1 Gammaproteobacteria bacterium
TCTCGCCCACCAGCGGCGTGATCAGGGATTCGACCTGCTTGACGATATTGGCCTGCAGCTGCTGCACGTACTTCAGCTGGTTGGGGTCGAGCTGCTTGGCGCCGTTCTGCTTGTCCTGGTTGGACAGCAGGTTGCCGTTCTGGTCCACCACCGTCACGTTCGACACCGGCAGTTCCGGCACGCTGGAGGCGACCAGGTGGATGATGGCGCTGACCTGGGCGTTATCGAGCACGCGCCCGGTCTGCAGGTTGAGCAGCACGGAGGCGGTGGGCTTTTGCTGTTCGCGCACGAACACGGACGGCTTGGGCAGGGCCAGGTGCACGCGCGCCGAGCCGACCGCGCCCAGCGACTCGATCGAGCGCGCCAGCTCGCCTTCCAGCGAGCGCTGGTAATTGACCTGTTCGTGGAACTGGGACACGCCCAGCTTCTGGTTTTCCATCAGCTCGAAGCCGACGTTGCCGCCTTTCGGCAAGCCTTGCGCGGCCAGCTTCAGGCGCACGTTGTGCACCTGGTCGGACGGCACCAGGATGGCGCCGCCGCCGTCGGAGAATTTGTACGGCACGGCCATCTGCTCGAGCGAGGCGGTGATCGCGCCGCCATCCTTGTCGCTGACGTTGGCAAACAGCACACGGTATTCCGGCTGCTGGCCCCACATCCACACCGCCGCCATGATCGCCAGGACCACCGCGATGGCCGCGCCCAGCACCATATTGCGTCCCAGCGGGGTCTGGAAGAACGTGGGCGGTGGGCCGGGTGGGGTGTCGACGAGTTCTTCGGCTGCTGCTGCCATGGTCTGGGGTCCGGGTGGTCAGGGTGTCGGGTTGGAGGGCTCAGACAGAATTATGCTGTTCAGGGGAAACAGTCAAAGGCTGGAATAGAGCGCGCTTTCACGGTCTGCTCCGCCGGAAAACTGGCGCGCGCGCTGCTATTGTGTGAACCTGACCAAGGCGCCTTCACCACCCGGCGCCAGGCACCGCAACGGAGAGCATGCATGAACATCGGAGGCATCGACCAAAGCCGCATCCAGGCGATGATGGCGCAATTGAAGGCGGCGGCCACCAAGCCGGCCGGCGAAGTCGCGTCCCCCGTCGGCCCGGCCGCGCCCACCGGCGCGCCGAAGGTCGACTTTGCCGACGCGCTGAAGAACTCCATCGCCCAGGTCAGCGACGCCCAGAACGCCGCCGACGCCAAGGGCAAGGCGTTTGCCATGGGCGACGATTCAGTCAACCTGTCGGATGTGATGATCTCGATGCAGAAGGCGTCGATCAGCTTCCAGGCCACCGTCCAGGTGCGCAACAAGCTGGTGTCGGCGTATCACGAAATCATGAACATGCAGGTGTAAAGGGCAGGCCCTAGGCCTGCCAGCTGCGGATCAGATACATCAAGCCCGGCATGCTGGCCATCGCCAGCAGGGTACTGGCCATCACCGCCGTCGCGGCCTTTTCCGGGTGCAGGCGCAGCTGGTTGGCCACCACCACCGTGTTCCCCGCCATCGGCACGCAAGCCATCAGCATCATGGCGGCCTGTTCCACCGGCGCCAGGCTGGGGCGGAACAGCGTCACCAGCAGCAGGCCAAAGCACGGCCACACCACGTACTTCCAGCCGATCGCGGCCACCAGGAACTTGAAGTCGACCTCGAAGCGCTCGATCTTCGACAAGGTCAATCCGATCACCATCATCCCCAGGATGCTGTACGCGCCCTTGAAGTTGTTCATGCTGGCGATCAGGACCTCGCTGGGCATCAACGCCGTGCCTTTCACCAGCGAGGCCAGTGCGAAGGCGTACAGGGTGGGCATGCGGATCACGGTTTTCAGGCTGTCGCGCACCGAATGGGCGCCGCGCGAGGTGATGAAGTAGCCGACCGTGAAGTCGTACACATTGGCGCCGAAGATGATGAAGACGGCCACCGCCGCGCCATGCGCGTCGAACAGGGCCAGCGCCATCGGCAGGCCGAAGTAGCCGGTGTTGCCGGTGCCGCCGGCAAAGGCGAACAGGTTCTTGACGTTGTCGCGCCAGAGCAGGCGCGCGGCGTTGTAGGCCAGGATGGCCGAGGTGCTGCAGGCCAGGAAAGCGCCGACGGAAAAGCGCAGGTAGTCGCCGCTGGGCGCTTGCAGCACCGAGACGAACATCACGGCGGGGGTGATGACGTAGACGAGCAGGGTGGAGATGTCCTGCTGGTTGGTCTTGAATTTTTTGCCAACGATGATGCCGACCAGGGCGATCGCGATCAGGAAGCCGACGCGTTCGAGCATGCCACTTAACTGCATTGCGTCCTTTAACTCAGACCGGCAATGCGCGCGTTGCGTTCGCGTTCCAGCCTGGTGATGTACTTCTGCACGTTGGCGAGATTGCCACGCGAGATATCGACGAACTCGCAGCCGAGGCGGCGGTTGGTCTTGTTGTTCAGGAGGGTCAGGTCCATCGAATTGCGCACCTGGAGATTGGTGACGACGGGGCCGATTTCCGGCAGCTCGATCTTCACGCCACTGAGTTTGCTGCCGATGGTGTTGCCCAGCACGAGCTTGTTGTCCAGGATGGCGATGCCGCCGCAGCTGATGTCCGCCAGGGGAAAGGCATGCACCCCACCGCCCAGGTCCTCGGGCACCATGATCAGCGCGCGCACGGGATTGCTGACCGGGGTCGGCATGCGGTAGTACTCGCGCCGCTGCAGGCGGATCAGGCTTTCGGGCACCGCCATCTGGAAGGCCGGGCCGCCTTCGAAGTTGACGCTGGCGAGGGCGTCGGCCGCGAACAGGATGCGGATCTTGTCGAGACTGGTCTCGAAGGAAATCTGGCGCGCGCCCAGGACGCGCTGGTTCTGGACCGGGTCCACCGAGCAGTCCAGCACCACCGTGCCCTTGTCCGCGTCCACGTCGAGGATCGAGGTCACCGAGGCATCCGCGTGGCCATGCGCCAGCATGCGCACCAGTTGCTTCTTGTCGCATAGGCTACGCAGGAGGCTGATGATCTCGCGGCGCGAGGTCACCTCGTAGTCGTGCCAGTTCTGCAGTTCGGCTTCGTAAAGGGAGGGCATGGTCGGATGGGATGGGCGTGGCATTCTTTTGTGCAACACCTGTATGGTACAGCCAGGCCAGGGGTTCGGCAATTGTGCAGTGGGGCCGTGCCCGAATCTGTGGTAAAGACGGCTAGGGGGCCGCGCCGCGACCCGCCAGGCTGTCGATAAAACGGCTGACCTGCTGCTCGCGTTCGTGCGCGCCGGGATAGCGTGCGCAAAATGCGTCGAACAGGTCGGCCAGGACGGCGTGGTCGGCCGAAACGGGGCGGCTCACGCCCAGGTCGTCGGCAATCCAGTTGCCGATGTAGTCCGGCTCGGCGCCATGCCGGGTCGCGCCATAAATGAAGCGTCCAATCAGCTCGTAGTCACGCTGCATGATCGTCCCCTGCGCAATAAGTTGGTGTGCTTGCAATGGTACACCAGGCATCCGCTCAAGGCGGCGGCGCGTCCTTCTGCGCCGCTTCCAGATGATGCAGCCAGGCCAGCAGCTCGGCAATCACGCGGTACAGGGCGGGCGGGATCTGGCGGTCCAGGTCCACGTCCATGAGCATCGCCACCAGCTCCTTCGATTCGTGCAGGTAGACGCCGGCCCCCTTGGCCCGTTCCATGATCTGTTCGGCGATCAGGCCCTTGCCCTTGGCGACCACCTTGGGCGCGCCGTCGCCGTCGCGGTAGGCCAGGGCGACGGCGGACTGCTGGCGGCGGGTGGGCGGCTTGTCACTCATGGTGGGCCCCGGCGCGGATGTTCAGCGACGACAGCGCCAGCCCGGCCGCTTCCAGCGCGCCCGAGAGCGCGCCGGCGTGCTCGCGCAGCAGCGTGCCGGTGGCGCTCGAGCCGGTATCGACCTGGATGTGGACCTGGCCGCCGGCCAGCACCACGCGCGCGTCGATGTCGCCCAAGAGCGGCAAGCGCAGGCGCACGCCGCTGCGCCAGCCGGCGTCCTGCTCGGCGCCGCCATGCGCGGCCTTGCGTTCGGGCGCGTCTTTCGACACTTCCCAGCGCATCGGCTGGCCCGGCCAGCTCTGGCCTTCCCACACCACGCGCTGCATGTCCTGGGTGTTGAGCTGCAGGTTGATGAATTGCGCGGTTTCCTGGTCGATGCCGGGCAGCGGGCCCTGGCTATGGCGTCCTTCCGGGCGCTGCATCTGCGGCTCGCGCGCGAGCGACTCCAGCGGGCGCGCGCCTTCCGACCATTCGGCCACGTGCGATTCGTAGAACAGCCCACTTTCGCTGAGCGACTGCTGCAGCGCGCCGGCCATTTCCTGCGGCGGCGCGGCCGGCGTGGCCACCAGCGGGGCCGGGGCGTGGATCGCCGCAGGCGCTTTGGGCGCGGCGGCGGCCAGCACGCTGGCGATGGCGCGTGCGCTGTCGGACAGCGTGGCGGGCGTGCTCTTCGGGTCGATCGAGGGCAGGCGCTCGGACGGCGTCAGGGGCGCCTTGGCCAGCAGGGCGGCCGCGTGTGAGAGCGGGCGTTGGACTTGCGCGGGCTGTTCAGGCGGCGCTTCTGCTGCGGCGGCGGCGCCGGCCTGCGAAATCGTGGCGGCTGAGGCCTTGCCGCCATCGAGATACACCAGCGGCTCGGCGCGCGCGCCGGGCGTGTGCGGGGCCGCTTCGGAGTAGGCGACCGCGCCGTTCTGGGCGGTGGTGATCTGGAAGGTGGGGCGGGGCGAGAGCGAGACCAGGGTGAGCGGCACTTCGTGGCCGACCTGGGCGCCTTCGGGCAACAGCATGCGCGCGGCCGTGCCGGCCACCTTGACGATGTAGCTGCCGTCGGTCAGGCGCGAGAGCACCTCGCCCTGCATGGATTTGCCCAGGGACCCGGACAGCGAGCGCTGGAAGGCTTCCTGGCGGGCGTCCGCGACGACGGCAACGCCGCGGGCGGGATCGACGCGCGTGACGGGCGCCAGGCTGGTGTCAGCGCGCGGCAGCACGGCGGTTCAATCGTTACGCCCCGTAGGCGCGGGCCAAACGGCGCTCGGCGCCGGCATTGCTGATCATGGCGGACAGGCGCGCCATCCAGGGGGTGGTCAGGTCGCGGATCTTGCGGTCGTCGTCGAGCATCTTGCGGATGGCTTCGACCTTGCGGGTGCGGTTGGCGCCCACCAGGGGCTGCACCGGTTCGCTTTCCTTCAGCGCGCGCACGTGGGCGGCGCACTGGCGCTCCAGGTCCGCCAGGCGGTCCCAGTCGCTGTCGGTGGCGGCCTGCAGCATCTGCCCGGTGATGGCCACCATGGCTTCGTAGGTCGATACGACCTGTTGACTCGTCATCATCATTGCTATTGTCAGGCGCTGGCCAGGGTTGGGGTGGTGGGCTTGGCTGGCGCGCCGGCCGGGGCGGCGGGACGGCCGGTGGCGGCCGGGGTGTCGCCGATGGCATTCCAGGCGCCGCGCAGGTCATTGAGCAGGCGCTGCACTTCTTCCAGGATCTCGACCTGGTTCTTCAGGTTGGCCTGCAGCAGGCGCGCGCCCATGTACTCGTACAGCGCGTCCAGCCCTTCGGCGATCTCGCCGCCGGCCTTCTTGTCGAGCGCGGCGCGCAGGCCGCTGTCGATGATCATGATGGCTTTCGAGATGGCCGCGCCCTTGTCGGCGATGTTCCCGGCCTTCATGTGCATGATGGCCGAGTTCACGGACACCAGCGCGCCGTCGAACAGCATGACGATCAGCTTGTGCGGGCTGGCGGCGGTCACGCCGGTCTCGATGCCGACCTTGGCGTAGGCGTTCACGCCTCTTTGCATGGAACCAAACATATGTGGGTCTCCCTTTAATTTCGCTTAGCTGGTTTGTGCCGACAGTGCCGCAAGCTGCTGGGTCAGGAACGACTGGGTTGCGCTCATGCTCGCAATGGCCGTGTCCAGCGCAGTGTATTGCGCACGATAGCGTTTCTCGATGTCGACCAGGCGCTCGTTGAATACTTCCTTGCGCTTGCCGATGTCCTTGATGGTGGCGTTGATCCCGTCGGTGCGGCTGGTAATCAAGCCTTTGGCGCCGAGGAAGGAACTGGCCAGGTTGTTCAACTGGTAGGCGTACCCCTGGGTGAAGCCGACCGTGCCGCGGTCGCCCGGCAGCCCTCCGGTGATCTCGATCTTCATGCCGTCCACCGCCGAGCCGGCCGCGCCGGTGAGGAACTGGCCCGAGCCCTTGGCCGGCTGGCCGCCGATGGTGCCGGCCACGTCCTGGCCGTCGCCCGAGGAGGCGGCGCCGAAAATGGCGCTCACCGGCGTGCCGTTCTCGGTGGACAGGGCGATCTTCGATACCGACCCGTACTGCACCGAGGTCACCGACAGCTTGCCGTCGTCGCCGATGCTGGCGTTAACCGACAGGTTATTGCTGGAAAAGCCGCTGGCGCCGTTGATGGCCGACTGGATCAGCGTGGCCAGCTGCGCCGGGGTATAGGTGCCGGCCGCCAGCGAGATGGTCTGGGTGCGGCTGGGCGTGGCCGGGTCGGTCTGGTTCAGCGTCACCGCCCACTTGGTATCGGCCGCGATGGTGGTGGTGGGGCCGACGACGGCGTCGCTGGTCACCTTGCCCTGCGTGGCCACCTGGCTCACGTACAGGGCGTAGTCGCCCGGCTTGGTGTTGGCGGTGGAGCTGGAAAAGCTGACCAGGCTGTCCGAGGTCTTGCCGACCGCGGCGAAGAGCCCGGCGATACCGTCGAAGTTGTCCTTGATGGCCTTGTCCAGCTTGCCCGAATCGAGCGCCAGCGTGCCGTCCTTCTGGAAGCTGATGCCCACCTGGCCCAGCGTGGTGAGGCTGCCGGAGGTGCCGGTGACGGCGGTGGCGAGCTGCTTGCGGATCTGCGACTGCAAGGTCTGCACCGTCGATTCGCCCAGCAGCGGGCCGCCTTTCTTGGTCTCGGGGTCGTAGGCGGTGGCCTGCTTGATGGCGCTGTTCAGGTCATTGTAGGCCTTGACGAACGCGTTCACGCCGGTCTTGACCGCGTCGGTGTTCTTCGCCACGTGCAGGTTGGCCTGGCCCACCGAGCCGACGGTCAGCGTCACGCCCTGGATGGCGTCGGCCACCGAATTGGTCTGGCTGGTGACGGGAATGCCGTTCACGTTCAGCAGCGTGCTCTGGGCGGCGGTGTTCTGCTTCATGTTTTGAAGCCCGGCCGGATCGTAGGCCAGCAGCGCTTCCAGGTCGGCGTCGGCGGGCGCGCCGTTCTCGCCCGTGAGCGAGATCTTCATGGCCGAGGCGGCGCCGGTCTTGGTCGAGGTCAGCACCAGGTGGTTGGGGTTGGCGCTGCCGTCCGAGACGATGGTGGCCGTCACGCCCAGGTTGGCCTTGTTGATGGCGTCGCGGATGCCCTGCATCGAGTTGTTGGTGCTGTCGATGACGACGGTGCCGCTGATGGCGTTGGCATCCTGGCTGAACCCGGCGCCGGCATAGCTGCCGCCGGTGCCGGCGGTGAGGCCCGCGGCCGCCGGGTTGGTGCCGGCGATGGTGATCGGGCTGGCGCTGGATGAGGCCAGCGTGATGCCGCTGCTGGTGGTGGTGCTGGAGCCGCCATTGGGCGCCAGCGTCGCCTTGCCGATGCCGCCAGTAACGCTGCCGGTGACGTTCTCGGCGATGGTCAGGTTCGACCCATCGGTGGCGGTGAACTGCAGGGTGCCCAGCGCGGCCTTGCCGCTGACGGTGATGCCGGCGGCGGCCAGGGCGGCGGTGGTGCTGTTCGAGCCGCCCAGCACGTCGTCGATGGCCGTGGCGTTGAGCGCGCCGGTGTCGCCGGGCGCCAGCCCGTCGGCCTGCTCGCCGATCTTGATGCCCGCGACCGTCAGCGCATAGGTGCCGCCGCCGCTGGTGTCGATGGCGCCGAAGCCGGCGAACAGGGTGGCCGAGGATACCGCCGGCTGCGCGGTGGCAGTCACGCCGGTGGTGGTGTTCTGCAGGTTGATCGCTTCGGCCAGCGCGCGCGCGCTCTTGGTGGCGCCGGAGGTGGCAATGGCGGTGCCGTTGATGGTCAGCGCACCGTTGGCGATGCCGCCGGTGAGGGTGGACGCGGGCAGGGCCACCCCGCTCATGCCATAGGAGCCGCCCGTGATGCTGCCGAGCTGGAACGAGACGGTGGTCTTGTTGCCCAGGCCGATGGCGGCCGTGGTGGACGCCTTGCCGGTCGAGGACAGGCTCTGGGCTTGCGCCATCTGGGTCACGTTGACGCTGTAGACCCCGGCCACCGCCTTGGAGGTGGCGGTGCCGACCATCACGTCGGTGTTGTTCGAGACAGCGTTATTGGCCTGGAAGCTGGAGACCGAGGTCAGCGACGAGAGCGAGCCCTGGAAGGCGCTGACGGCGCCGGACAGGGTGCCCAGTGCCGAGAGTTTGGCGTTGAAGCTGGCAATCTTGTTATCGAGCTGGTTCAACGGCGCGGCCTCGACCGCCATCAGCTTGCTGACGATGCCGTTCACATCCAGGTTCGATCCAATGCCGGGTGACGAGATAGCCACGTGATCCTCCAACGAAAGCAACAGTATGAGTCATTAACGGCTGAATCAAACCCAACTTGAGAAGGGGATTTATGGCTTACTTTTCACTCCGGTCGGGCCTCCTGTCAGGCACTCTGACGGATCAGCAGACCCTTGACGGTGTCGAGCGCCTTGGAGATCTGCAGCGCCTCGGGCGTGGGGATCTGGCGGATCACCTCCTTGGTGGCCACGTCGACGATCTTGACGATGGTGCGCTGGCTGTCTTCGTCGATGGAGAATTCGAGCGACTGCGACAGCGCCTGCATCGACTTGTTGATGTTGGCGACAGCGTCCTTGAGTTCGGCGCGCGAGGGCGGCGCGGCGCCGGCTTCGACTGGCTTGCCGGGGACGGGCTCGGCGCGCGCCGTGGCTTGCGCGGGAACCGCGTCGCCGGCGATGCGGGCGGACGACGTTGCGGTCGGCTGAATGCTCATGATGGCTTCCTTACGAAAAATCCCCGGTCTGACGGAATCAGCCGGGGAAACGGATACTCAACCAGATTGTCAGGCCGCCGAGAGGAGGGGCGGCGACCTGGCGTTCAGGTCAGGCTCAAGCTCTAGCTCAACCTCGATTAGCCGCGCAGCAGGGACAGCACGCCGTTCGGCAGCGAGTTCGCCTGGGCCAGCATCGCGGTACCGGCTTGCTGCAGGATCTGGCCGCGGGTCAGGCTGGCGGTTTCCGAAGCGAAGTCGGTGTCCTGGATGCGGCTACGTGCGGCGGACAGGTTTTCCGAAGTGGTTTGCAGGTTGCTGATCGTCGAAGCGAAGCGGTTCTGGATCGCACCCAGCGAAGCACGGCTGTTGTTAATGCTGGTCAGCGCGCCGTCGATGGTGGCCAGGGCCTTGTTGGCGCCATCGGTGGTGCTGATGTCGATCGCCGAGACGGCGTTCAGGGTCGAACCGACGCTGTCCGAGGCCAGGAACGTGGTGTTACCGGTGCTGGTGCCGACGGTGAAGCCGGTGGCCGAATCGAAGGCCACGACGCCGCCGCTGATCGCGTTTTCGGTGCCGCTGCCCGAGGCGCCGATGGTCTGGCCAGCCTGGCCGTCGTCGCCGACGACGGTGGCGCCCGACAGGCCCACGTTGGCTGCGCTCATATTGCCGATGCGGATGTCGTTACCGGCATTGTCTTTCAGGGTCAGGTTACCGGCCTTGTCGGACGTTGCGGTGATGTTGGTGGTGCCGCTCTGGGCGTTGATGGCCTGGGCCACTGCGCTCAGGTCGTTGACGTCGGACACGGTGGCCGAGATGGTCACTGGCGAGGACGACGAGTTGGCGCCGGCCAGCTTGAACTGCACTGCGCCCTGGGACACGCCCGAGATCTTCACCGAGGTGCTTGCGGTGGCGCTCACGCCGGTCGACGATGACAGGCCGTTGATGGCGGCGGCCACGGACTTGGCGCTGGCGCCGTTGCCCAGGGTGCTGCCGGTGTCCTTGGTGACGCCGTTGCCGGCGATCGTCAGGGTCTGGGCGGTGAAGCTGTTGTCAGCAGTGAACGATGCGCCTACGGCTGGCGAGGACAGGGTGTTGGCGGCCTTCTGGGAGGTCACGGTGTTGTTGCCGATGTCGCTGGCCTTGGCGCTGGCCACGCCGACCGAGATGGTCTGGTTGGCGTTGGCGCCGACCTGGAATTGCGAGTTGGTCAGGGTGCCGTCCAGGACGTTCTGGCCGTTGAACTGGGTGGTGTTGGCGACGCGGTTCAGTTCCTGGGTCAGCTGGTTCACTTCGTTGTTCAGGGCAGCGCGGTCCGACGACGAGTTGGAGCCGTTAGCCGACTGCACAGCCAGTTCGCGAACACGTTGCAGCAGGTCGCCCGCGGTTTGCAGGCCGCCTTCAGCGGTCTGAGCCAGCGAGATGCCGTCGTTTGCATTACGTACTGCCTGGTTCAAACCCTTGATCTGCGACGTGAAACGCTCGGAAATCGCCAGACCAGCGGCGTCATCCTTGGCGCTGTTGATGCGCAGACCCGACGACAGACGCTGCAGCGAAGTAGCCAGTGCACCCTGGGAAGAGTTCAGGTTGCGTTGCGAGTTCAACGAAGCGATGTTGGTGTTGATATTTGCAGCCATTTTGATTCTCCAAACTTGTATTTCGGGGTGGGCAACCTGCCTCAGTTCACCTTGGTCTGCTTCTCTGTTTCGAAGCAATCAAACCGCAGTTAAATCAGGTAACGGAGGAGGTCTTGAAGAATTTAGGGTGAAAAATGCGATTTATTTTTGAATTTTGCTCTAAAGCATCGGCGGTGGGCTTCGCTTAGTCGGCGCGGTTTGGGGGAACTTTAGGGTGAAAAAAATTATTTTTGTGGGGTTAAGGCGGGCTTTTTGGTGGTGGAACGTCAACACAAATGGAGCGCGCTATGGATCCCGGCGGGGCCGCCGAGGCCTTCGCCGGGATGACGTGCATAGGTTCGTACGCGTTGTCATTTTTCCTACCAATACACTTAGCACGTCGTCCTGGCGAAGGCCAGGACCCATAGCGCACTCATGCAGTGATAAGGTTCCGACAACCACGTAAACGAAAAACGGCCGCATCGCTGCAGCCGTCCGCATTAACCCCGTAGCGTGATCAATCCGCAATCACCACCCGGTTCTTGCCCGCGTTCTTGGCCCGGTACATGGCCTTGTCCGCCCGCGCGATCAGCGCGTTCTGTTCCTCGTTCGGGATGCGCAGCGCCACCCCGGCCGAGAAGGTGATCAACAGCTTCTCGTTCTCGTGCATGAAGAAGTGGCGCGTGAGTTCCCGCTGCAGGCGCGTCATGGTCTGCGCGGCCGCGTCCACCGTGGTCTCCGGCAGCAGGATCACGAACTCCTCGCCGCCGTAGCGGGCGATCACGTCCATCGAGCGCAGCGTCTCCTTGACCACCTTCACCAGGTGCTTCAGGGCCGCGTCGCCGGCCAGGTGGCCATAGGTGTCGTTGAGCTTCTTGAAGTCGTCCAGGTCCAGCACCGCCACGCACAGGGGCGTGCCGCGCCGGTCCGAGCGCGCGGTCTCGCGTTCGAACACGTCATCCAGGCCGCGCCGGTTCAGGCTGCCCGTCAGCTGGTCTTCACGCACCAGTTCGGACAGGTGCTGCAGTTGCGCTTCCAGCGAATGGATGCGCTGCTCGGCTTCCTGCACTTCCTGCTGGGCCGAGATCATGCGGTCGCGCGACTTCAGCGCCTCGGTCTGCACCAGCCGGGTCTCGCGCAGCACTTCGTCGAGGATGCCGTTCAGCTCCACGATGTTCTGCGCGTGGCTGATCTTCTCGGAGAAGCCGCCGATCTTTTCGTGGAAGTCGCCCGTGGTGGTGGCCACGGAACTCAGGCGGTCGATGAAGGTCATCATCATGTTCTTCACCGTCAGCTTCACGTCCGACAGGCTGTGGCGCAGCTGGCTCTGCTTATAGATGACTTCCTTGAGGCTGCGGGTGGCGTCTTCCAGCGCGCGCTGGTCGAGGGGCCCTGCGATCAGTTCCTGCACGGCGTCGATCTGGCCACGCAGCCAGCTGTCGTCGTCCAGCAGTTCGCTGACATTCTCCAGCAGCAGTTTGAAGAGGCGCAGCAGCAGTTCCTGCTGCTCGGCCACGTCGCCGCTCTTGATCTCGATCTGGTAGCACAGCTCCTTCAGGCGCGCGGCAATTTCGTTCAGGGCCGCTTCGGTATGCGCCTGCTTGACGGCCGCGCCCAGCGTCTCGGCTTCCGTCACCAGGGTGGGCGAGCCGGACAGGATCGAAGCCAGCGCGAAGGTCAGCGTGCGGCTGAGCAGGTCGCGCAGCTGCTTGGATTCGGCGTTCTCGGACAGCGGCGCCAGCTCGATGCCGCCGGCCGGCTTGCGCAGCTGCTTGTCGACCAACTGCTTGTCGACCAACTGCTTTTCCACCAGCTGCGACAGGCTGCGCGCGTAGGCGTCCCAGTCGCGTGCCTTGACGGCGCGGTTGAAGCGGCGCCCGAACTCGGCCAGGTCGCCCGGGGTTTCGGTGAGGCGGGTGGCAAAGCCGGCCAGCACGTGCTCGGCGCCCGCGTCCACGCCAGGTGCGGGGGCGGGAGGAGAACTGATCCCGGCGATCTCGTGGTAGATCTCGCGATAAGCGTCCGGCGTGGGCGCGATGCGGCGGGTGGCCAGGCGACGGAAGGCCTCACGGGCGATGTCGGCGGGATTCTGTTGGGCGGGTGATGTGGCCATGCTTGACAGGTCGGACGGTCGATGGAAGCTGCGATTGGTGGAATGATAAGCGCATTTGCTTTCTGCCATCTCCGCAATCAGACCCGAAAAAGCATGTTACTTCTTGGCATTGTATTGACCGATGGGTTTGTCACTCGATCAACTGGTTCTTGATGGCGTAGTGGGTCAGTTCGGCGCTGTTCTTGAGCTTCATCTTGACCAGCAGGCGCGCGCGGTATTCGCTGATGGTCTTCACCGACAGCGACAGTTCCTTGGCGATGTCGCTGACGGTCTTGCCGGAGGCGATCATCACCAGGGTCTGGTATTCGCGGTCGGAGAGGGTCTCGTGCACCGCGTCCTGGTGGTCTTCCCCGACCGCCGCCGCCAGTTCCTGGGCCAGCGCGGCGCTGACGTATTTTTGCCCGGCCGCGACCTGGCGGATGGCCGTGACGAGTTCACGCGGCGCGCTCTGCTTGGTCAGGTAGCCGGCCGCGCCGGCCTTCAGCGAGCGGATCGCATACTGGTCTTCGCGGTGCATCGACAGCATCAGCACGGCCAGTTCCGGCTTGTCCTTCTTGACCTGCTTGAGCACTTCGATGCCGCTCTTGTCGGGCAGGGAGATATCGAGCAGCATGACGTGACACTTCGATTTGCGGAACAGCTTGACGGCGTCCAGGCCCGTCTCCGCTTCGCCGGCCACGATGATGTCGGGCGAGTCGCCGAGGATCTGCTTCAAGCCTTCGCGCACGATGGCATGGTCGTCGGCGATGAACACCCGGATGGTGGCTTTGTCGGTCATGTGTCGCTGGCGCCGGGGATGGAACCCGGCCGTATTTGGATGGCCACTATCGTGCCACCGCCGGGCGCATCCGACAAGCTCATGCTGCCACCCAGGCTGGCGGCGCGTTCGCGCATGCCGCGCAGGCCGAACGATTGCGGCTTGCCGCGCGCGTCCGCCGCGATGCCGGCGCCGTTGTCGGCGATGTCGAGGTGGAGAAGCTCGCCGTCCTGGCGCAGGCGCACCGCCACCCGGCTGGCGCGCGCGTGCTTGGCGATGTTGGTCAGCGCCTCCTGGAAGATCCGGAACAGGGTCGTGGCGGCGGGCAGCGGCAGGTCGATGTCGGCGTCGCTGGTGTCGAAGCTGCAGGCGATCGCGTTCTGCTTTTCGAATTCCTTGAGCTGCCATTCGAGCGCGGGCACCAGGCCCAGGTCCAGCATGGACGGGCGCAAGTCCAGCGAAATGCGGTGTGCCGAATCGATGGTGCGGTCCACCAGCGCGTCCACATAGGCGGCCTTGTCGAGCAGCTGCGGCGCATCCGGGGGCAGGCGGGACACCAGCATGGCCAGCGCCATCTTGATGGCCGTGAGGTTGCCGCCCAGGTCATCGTGGATCTCGCGCGCGATGCGGGCGCGTTCGGCTTCCTTGACGTTCTCGATGTGGGCCGTGAGTTCGGCCAGGCGGGCGCGCGAGCGGACCACTTCCTCCTGCGCGAGCTTGCCGGCGGTGATGTTGGTCATGATGCCGTCCCACTGCACGGCCCCCTCCACCCGGCGCGGGGTGGCGCGCAGGTTGATCCACTTGTAATCGTTCCATTCGCGGATGGCGATCCGGCCCTCCCAGTTCCAGGTGGAGAGCGCGGCCCGCGAGGCCTGCATGCTGTCCAGGTAGCCCTGGCGATGCTCCGGGACGATCAAATCGAGAAAGGCTTGCGGGCGCTCGGCCAGCTCCGGCGTGCACAGGCCCAAAAGGGCCGCGCAGCCTTCGCTCAGGTAGGGAAAGGCCACGGCGCCGTCGTCGCGCAGCTGGAACTGGAACACCAGCCCGGGCATATTGCTGACAAAAGCGTGGACGACATCGGCAAGGCTGGGCGGCACGGAGCTCATGGGGGCACCTCTCGGAACGCAGTGGATTCGATCATACGGCAGTACCACGCCCCATGCCGTCTTAGCGCCGGCGCGTGCGCAGCAGCGAGCGCACCCGGCGGAACATGCGGGCGGGGCGGCTGCCATGGCGGCTGCCGAACGGATGGGCCGGACGCAGGCGCGCGCGCAGGTCGCGCAGGGCGGCGCGCATCAGGCTCGACATCATGGACACCCGCCGCCAGGCGTGGGTGGCTTTCAGGCGCCCGACCCAGCGCTCCTTGGTGCGCATGAACAGGCCGTGCCAGCGCGCGAACCACGGCAGCGACAGCAGGGTGGGGCGGGTCAGTGCGTACAGGCGCGCCACCACGGCCGCGCCGCCCAGCTTGGCCGCGATGATCACGGCCACCCCGGCCATCGCATGGCCGTGCGCGATCGCCATCAAGGCCAGGATCTTCACCGGAAACAGCAGGATGCCCGGCGCGACGAAGGCGCACAGGGCGGCGTAGGGCGAGAGCCGCTCGACGCGCCGTTCGAGCGCGTGCAGGGGCGGCCAGGCCGTGATGCGGGTCACCAGGCGCAGGCCGGCGTCCCAGAACCACTCCTCGATCAGGAGGATGAAAGCGGCCAGGTAGACGAGGGGCGCGAGCAGCCGGCTGCGCAGTTTGCCAGGTCGGGTCAAGCGGTCTCCGTTGTTATTCAAGTTATCGGTTTTGCCAATATGCGGCTCCGTGTGCGGATTGCAATATGGCAAAGGAACAACTTCGCAGCCAAGCCGTTACAATACCCGCATGAACAAGGCATTTGTCAAAGAATCGGACAATGACGACGATGACGCCGAAGCGCTGGCGCTCGCGCAGGCCATTCCCGCCGGCTCGAAGAACTACATCACTCCGGCCGGCTACCAGCGCATCAAGGACGAGCTGCTGCAGCTGATCGACGTCGAGCGCCCGGAAGTGGTCAAGATCGTCCACTGGGCCGCGTCGAATGGCGACCGTTCGGAAAACGGCGACTACATCTACGGCAAGAAGCGCCTGCGCGAAATCGACCGGCGCATCCGCTTTCTGACCAAACGGCTCGACTCGGCCTTCGTGGTCGACCCCAGCGCGCACCACGGCAACGACCAGATCTTCTTCGGCGCCACCGTCACCTATGCCAACGCGGCCGGCGAGGAGCATACCGTCACCATCGTCGGCATCGACGAACTCGATCCCCTGAACGGCAAGATCAGCTGGGTGTCGCCGGTGGCGCGCGCGCTCACCAAGGCGCGTGAAGGCGACCTGATTACCCTGCATACCCCGCTGGGGCCCGAAGAACTCGAAGTGCTGAGCGTGAGCTACCCGCCGCCTTCGAAGGACTGATTTTCTTTGCTACCCGTGAGTTGTCGATGTCGATTGTTAATACCAGTCTGAACCACGAGCTGCGCATCCCACTCGCGGCCGAAGTGCACTCGCGCCCGTCCTTGCGCCTGACCGGGCCGGAAACGCTGACCCACCTGGCCGTCTACACCCGCACCACCGCCAGCCTGGATGAAGACCACCGTCCCGTGCAGCATGCCCTGCTGACCGAACTGTGCCAGCACTTCGGCGTCACGGCCCCGCATGCGGACGCGCGCTACTTCTTCCACGACTTCGGCAACTTCCGCCTGCAGTGGGAGGCGCACACCGAGTTCGCCACCTACACCTTCGCCGAGCACCATGCGCAGCAGCTCTCCATCGAGACCGGCTTCGAGATGGTCCCGCTGCGCCACGTGCCGCAGCGCTGGCTCGAATCCCTGTCCGGCAAGGTGATGGCGGCCACCCACGTCCTGCTGCAGAAAAGCGCCGAGACCCTGGCCGAGATGCGCGCCGCGTTCGCGGGCAACCTCCTGGTCGGCACCGACAGCCAGAGCCTGGGCCGGGTGTGGACCGATTTCGCCATCGCGCCGGACGGCTTCGGCCGCGTGGTGGTGCAGGACCTGGGCATGCAGTACCAGCAGGCCGGCCGCCTGGTGCAGCGCGTGCTGGAAGTGGAAACCTACCGCATGATGGCGCTCCTGGGCCTGCCGCACGCGCAGCAGTCCGCGCCGGTGCTCAACGCCATCGAAGCAGAACTGGCGCGCCTGTCGGCCGGGATGAACGACTCCACCGATGCGGCCGACGCCACCAGCGACGAGCGCGCGCTGCTGCAGAAGATCACCGCGCTGGCCGCGCGCATGGAGAAGCTGGCGCTGGAAAACAGCTACCGCTTCGCCGCGTCCAAGGCCTACTGGCGCCTGGTGCAGTCGCGCATCGACGAGCTGCGCGAAAACCGCATTCCCGGCGTGCCCACCATCCGGGAATTCATGGACCGGCGCCTGGCCCCGGCCATGAACACGTGCGAATCGACCGTGCGGCGCCAGGAGGAGCTGGCGGCCCGTATCGCCCGCACCAACGACCTGCTGCGCACCCGCGTGGGCATCGTGCAGGAGCAGCAGAACCGCCGCATCCTCGAGTCGCTCAACAAGCGCTCGGCCCAGCAGCTGCGCCTGCAGCAGGCGGTCGAAGGGCTGTCGGTGGTGGCGATTTCCTACTATTCGATTGGCCTGGTGAGCTATGCCGCCAAGGCCATGAAGATGGCCGGGGTGCCGCTCAACCCGGAACTGGCCACCGGCGTGATGGTGCCGGTGGTGCTGGGTGTGGTGTGGATGGGACTGCGGCGCATGCATCACCACGTGACGGCACGGCATTAAGGGCCGCGACGCGTTAAACTATGCCTTTGGCATGGGCCGGGAGAACACTGTTGAACGAAGTACTCACGGCCTTGCGCGCGGCCACCGCGCGCCAGCATGCCATGCTCGATGCCGGCCTTCCCCTGGCCGGCCCCCATCCCACCCTGGACGATTATCGCGACCATCTCTCGATGCTGCGCGGCTGGCTGGCGCCCATCGTGCGCTGGCTGGACGGCTTTGACGACGGACCGCGCATCGCGCCCACGCGCCTGGCCACCATCGAGGCCGATCTCGCCCTAATCGCGCCGCTGCCTGCGCTGAGTGGTGAGTCGCCGTGGCCGGGCGAGGCCAGCACCGCCTACCGCTGGGGCGTGTGCTATGTCGTGGAGGGTTCCCAGTTGGGCGGGGCGGTACTGTACAAGAAGCTGGCCGAACGGCTTGCGCCGCATCCCCTGGCGTACTTGAAGGGCGATGGGAATCCGGGGCCGGCGTGGCGGGATTTCGTTGGGATGATGGGGGATTCGGTTCGGGACGAGGCCGACGTTCTGGAGGCTTGTCATGGCGCCTGCGAGGC
>JBKHWY010000027.1:0-3393 GCA_046566285.1 Gammaproteobacteria bacterium
CTTCGCTCACGAAGGGCACGGTACGGCGCATGGTGATGGACTGCTGCCCGGCCCGCCCCGGCTGCTGTTGCACGCACAGTGCCGCCGTGCTGTCCTCGGTGGGCTGCCACTGCCAGAACTTCCAGCGCGCGGGCGCATCGTCCAGGCGCGCATCGAACGAGATGCCGATCCTTGCCGCTTCGCTCAGGTCGAAGCAGAATTGGTCCAGCGGCAGGGACAGCCCTTCCCCGCGCGCCTTGATATAACTTTCCTTCAGCGTCCAGAAGTCGAGAAAACGCTCGCCCTGCAGGGATGCGGGCAGCGCGCGCAACTGGTGCATTTCGCCTGCCGAAAAATAGCTGTCGGCGATGTTCAGCGGAATGCGGCGCTGGCGGTCTTCGACATCGATGCCCAGGGCGGCATCGCGCGTTATGCCGAGCAGCACCACCTGGTCCGAGTGCGAGACATTGAAGGCCAGGTCGGCCGCCACCGGATGCGCGTTGGCGATCATGGGCTTGCCGTAGGCGCTGGCCGCGAAGCGCCAGTCGGCCGGCGCAACCGCCACGTAGCGCGACAGGACATATCTGACCAGCAGGCGGGTCACCAGGAAGCGCCGGCGGTCCTTGGCGAACATATACCTGCCGTGACGCTGGCGCTCGTCGTCGGACAGCACCGTAGCCAAGCCCGCTTCGCACCAGCTGTCCGTGCCGGCGGCGGTCGATGCCATCCAGACGTCGATCTGCCCGGGACCGAGGACGAGGTCGCTGACGGGGGCGGCCAATCCGGATCCGTCAGCAGGTGAGGCGAAATGATTCAATTCAGGTAGTCCAGTCGTAGCGCCGGCGCGGCCAGCGGATTCTATCATGCGATATGACTATCCAGACAAGATTGCCACCATGTAAACGAACTGGCGGCCCCATGGGGAGCGCCACAAGGCGCCGCCGCCCGCCGGACCCGGCCAAGAGCAGCCACTACTGTACGTGTCGGCGTGGTATAATTGGTAGATGTTTGTCCGTGCGGATCGCTCAATCGCGACGCCGCTTCGGCAATGTTGCCGCAGCCGGACGAGGCTTGAATAATGAAGAGGTAAGAGATGGATAATGCTCAGGATAGCATGGGGTTAAGCATGAACGATGGATACGCGCTGACCAGCGTTGACCAGATGGTCAACTGGGCGCGTACCGGTTCATTATGGCCGCTGACCTTCGGCCTGGCATGCTGTGCGGTAGAGATGATGCACGCGGCGTCGGCGCGCTATGACCTCGCGCGTTTTGGCTGGGAAATGTTCCGTGCCAGCCCACGTCACTCGGACTTGATGATCGTCGCCGGCACGCTCACCAATAAAATGGCGCCCGCGCTGCGCAAGGTCTACGACCAGATGCCCGAGCCGAAATGGGTCATTTCCATGGGTTCCTGCGCCAACGGCGGCGGCTACTATCACTATGCCTACTCGGTGGTGCGCGGTTGCGACCGCATCATTCCCGTGGACGTGTACGTGCCCGGCTGCCCTCCCACGGCCGAAGCCCTGATCTATGGCATGCTGCAACTGCGTAACAAGATTTCGCGCAAGAAGATCATCGAGCGTTAAGAGCGGCTCGTGTACGACAAGCTGACACGCGACCAGGTCCGGCAATTCTTTTGCGAGGCCTGGAGCAAGTTCGCGAAGCGCTACACGCTCACCCCGCTGGAAGAAGTGGCCGTCGACTGGATCATCGAGCACCCGGAATTCCACGCCGATCTCGATCATCCCGGTGCGGCCCGGGAACGCGAATACTTGCCGGAAGATGGCAAGACCAATCCTTTCCTGCACCTGTCCATGCACCTGTCGATTTCCGAACAGGTGGCCGCCGACCAGCCCACCGGCATCCGCTCCACCTATCACGCACTGATCCGGCAGACCGGTTCCGAGCATGACGCCGCCCACAAGATCATGGATTGCCTGGGCGAGATGATCTGGATGGCGCAGAAACACCGCACCCCCTTCGACTTCCAGATGTACCTGCAATCGGTCGAAGCGCTGGCCAACCAGGCCAACTAAGCCCGCGCTTGGCGAGCGCGCCGGGTCCTCAGGCTGCGCTGTCGAAGCGCGCCATCAATTCCTTCTCCTGCACACGCAAGCGTTCCAGCGCGGCGCGCTTGACGTGGCCGAAGCCGCGCACGGCGTCCGGCAGCCGCGCCCATTGCAGCACCAGCGCCTTGTTGCCGGCAGTGAGGCGCGGCAGCCAGCGCTCGAGCGTGCCGATGTAATCGTCGCGCAAGGCCGCCTCCTCCCTGCGCTCGCGTGTGTAGCCGAACAGGTCGAAGGGCGTGCCGCGCAGGCTCCGGCCACGCGCCAGCACTTTGAGCAGCGGGAAAATCCAGCTGCCCAGTTCCACCTTGCGCGGCGGCGCCGCACGGCCGCGCAGCGCCGTCATCCAGGGCGGCGCCAGCTGCAGCCCCAGCTTGACCTGGCTGCCGAACTCCTGCGCCAACCCGGCGCGAAAAGCCGCATCGGAGTACAGGCGCGCCACTTCATACTCGTCCTTGTAGGCCATCACCTTGTACAGGTTGCGCGCAACGGCGCGGGCCAGCGCTCGCGGCGAGGCCTCGCCTTCAAGCTCGACTTCCCTCTGCTCCACGCGGCGCACCAGGCCCACATAACGCTCGGCATAGCGGGCGTTCTGGTACCGCGTGAGTTCGCGCTGGCGCACTTCGAGCAGCGCGTCCAGCGATGCCGGCGCCTCGAAGTGCACGACGCTGTGGCCGGCCTTGTTCGTCCTGTCCGCCAGGCGCGCCAGCGCGCCCTGGTCGGCGGCAGCCAGGCGACCCAGCAGCAAAGCCTTCTTGTTCATTTCCACGGCGATCCGGTGCAGCTCGATGGCGCGCATCAGCGCCGCCAGCGAAACCGGCACCAGTCCCTTTTGCCAGGCATACCCCAGCATCAGCACATTGGCCGCGGTGCTCTCGCCCAGGAACCGCAGCGCAATCGCATGGGCATCGAGCGTGGACAGCGCCCCGGCGCCGGCGAAGTGCTGCAGCAGGGACGCGCCATCGGGCGCCGCGTCGGGATTGCGCACGAACTGCGCCGTCGGCGCCACGTAGCTGTTGGCGACGATGTGGGTGCGTCCCGGATCGATGGTCGAGAAGGCGTCGTCGCCGGCGGCCACCACCAGGGATGCGCACGTGCGACAGCACCGCCCCTCCCTTCTGGGCAAACCCGGTGAAGTCCAGCGTCGAGGCGTTCAGTCCCTCCAGATGGGCGGCGGTGGCCACCAGCGCGCTGGCGGTGACCACGCCGGTGCCGCCCACGCCGGCGATGAGCATCTGGTAGGGCGTGGCCAGCGAGCGGCGCGCGGGCGTGTCCTGCCCGGCCAGCAGCTGTTCCAGGCGGGCCAGCGTGACGGTCGCAGCGGCGGCCCGCGCCGGCTCGCCGCC
>JBKHWY010000027.1:3403-17663 GCA_046566285.1 Gammaproteobacteria bacterium
ATCGGTATTGCAGGAAGACTGATGAATCTTGCGCTTGCGTCCCAGTTCGGTGTCGAGCGGCAGGATCGACAGGCAGTTGGACTGCACCCCGCAATCGCCGCATCCCTCGCACACGCCGGGATGGATGTACAGGCGCTTGGTCAGCGCCTTGGCGCGGCCCGGCTGCGCATCCGCGCGCGCGCGCCTGGCGCGGCGCTTCTTTTCCATCGCACAGACCTGGTCGTAAATCAGCACGGTCACGCCGTCGACTTCGCGCAACCGGCGCTGGACGGCGTCGAGTTCGCGCCGGTGGTGGACGGGTACGTGCGGCGGCACCTGCGTGGCCCCCGCACTGGCGCCCGCGCTGGCGCCGTAGCGGGTGGGGTCCTCGGTCACCACGACCACCTGCTTCACCCCCTCGCTCAGCACTTGCTGGACGATCTGCGGCACCGACAGGCTGCCATCGATGGGTTGGCCCCCGGTCATCGCGACCGCGTCGTTGTAGAGGATCTTGTAGGTGATCGGCGTGCGCGCCGCAACGGCCTGGCGGATGGCCAGCTGGCCCGAATGGAAGTAGGTGCCGTCGCCCAGGTTCTGGAAGATGTGCTTCTTCTTCACGAAGGGCGCAGTGCCGCACCAGTTCACGCCCTCGCCGCCCATCTGCGTCAGGCTGCCCGTCTCGCGGTCCATCCAGGTGGCCATGAAATGGCAGCCGACCCCGGCCAGCGCACGGCTGCCCTCCGGCACCTTGGTCGACAGGTTGTGCGGGCACCCCGAACAAAAATATGGGCTGCGCTTGTCGGGCGCGGCCAGCGCGCGCACGGCCGCCGCCCCCACCGGGCCTGGCGCGCCACGCGCAATGCCGAACTGTCCCAGGAAGCGGCTCAACGCACCCATCATGCGGCCAGGGCGCAATTCGCCCAGGGCCGACAGCAAGGGCTGGCCGCTCGCGTCAGTCTTGCCCCACACCTGGGGACGATGCCCATCCGGGCGGTTGAACAGCTGGTTCTTGATCTGCTGTTCGACCACCGGCCCTTTTTCCTCGACCACCAGCAGCGCCTCCAGGCCGCGGGCAAAAGCGTCGATACGGGTCGGCTCCAGCGGGAAGCTCAGGCCGGGCTTGTACAGGCGGACCTGGAGCGCCTCCAGTTCGGGCAGGCCGAGGCCCATGCGCCCCAGGGCTTCCAGCAGATCGAGATAGGCTTTGCCGACGGCGACGATCCCGACCCGCGCCTGCGGGGCCTTGACCACCAGCTTGTCGATCGGATTGACGCGCGCAAAGGCGCGCACGGCATCGAGCTTGGCGGCGATGCGCGCTTCGATCGCCAGGCTGGGAAAATCCGGCCAGCGCACATGCAGGTCCGCCGGGCCGGCGGGCGCCTCGGGAGTCTGGAACGATGGCATGCGGCCGACCTCGACGACCGCGCAGCCCTCCACGGTTTCGGAGATCGCCTTGAAGCCGACCCAGGCGCCCGAATGGCGCGACATGGCCCAGCCGTTCAGGCCGAATTCGATGTACTCGGCGATGCTGGCCGGATTGACGACCGGGATCGACGCCGCCATCAACGCCTGTTCGCTCTGGTGCGGCATGGAGGACGACACGCAGCCATGGTCGTCGCCGAGCACCAGCAGGACCCCGCCGTGCGGCGACGAACCATACGCGTTGCCATGCTTGAGGGCGTCGCCGGCCCGGTCCACCCCCGGCCCCTTCCCGTACCACATGGCGAAGACGCCGGCCACCTCATGGTCGCGGTGGCCCTCCACCTGCTGGGTGCCGAAGACGGCCGTGGCCGCGAGCTCCTCGTTCACGCCGGGGAGAAATTCGATCCGGTTGGCCTTCAACACCTTCGCCGCGCTCCACAGCTGGGTGTCGAAGCCGCCCAAGGGCGAGCCGCGATAGCCGCTGACGAAACCCGCCGTGTCCAGGCCGCGCGCCAGGTCGAGCTGCTTTTGCTCGATCAGCAGGCGCACCAGCGCCTGGGTCCCGCTGATCAGGACCCGGCCGGCGCCGCGCACCAGCGCATCGGACAGCTGGTACTCGAGGTCGAGCGCCGGCGCGGCCCCCTCCTCGGGGGCGTGCACGGGCAGGCTGGACGTTTCGGAATTACTCATACTGATGCTTCATCCATGATGGTCCCGCGAAGGAATGACAGGGCTGGCGGGCGCCACGCTTAGCGCGCGGCGGCGATTTCCTTGACCATTTTCGTCAGCGTGGCGCCGCCGATCTCGACCCACTCGATGTCGCCCTGGTCCAGCACGTACCGCACACTCTCGACCCAGCGCACGCTGTTGGCGATCTGGCGCACCAGCGTGGTTTCGATGGCGTGGGCCTCATACGGCCGCGCCGTGTAGTTGGCGACCACGGGCACGCGCGGCGCGCGCAACTCGAACTGGGCGACAAAGCGTGCGAACACGGCCTGCGCGTCGGTCATGTAGCGCGAGTGGAACGGAGCGCTGACATTGAGCGGATGGAACAGCAGGCCACTGGCGCCAAAGGCTTTCTCGGCGCTGGCCAGCGCCTCACTCGTGCCGGCAATGATGGTCTGGGTGGGCGTGTTGAAGTTGGCGACATCGATCGCATCGAGCTCGTACTCGGCCAGCACCTGGCGCACGCGTTCGACCGGCGTGCGCAAGATGGCCGCCATGCCGCCCGCGCTGGCCTTGCCCATCAACTCGCCGCGCTTTTGCACCAGCCGCAGTCCGGTCTCGAAGTCGAACACCTCGGCCGCCAGCATGGCGTTGTACTCGCCCAGGCTGTGCCCCAGCAGGAAGCGGGCGTCGCGCAAGGCGGGCGTGCGCTCGCGCTGGTGGTAGTAGTTCAGCGCATTGACCACGTACAGCGCCGGCTGGGTGTACTCGGTGTAGCGCAGCTTGGCTTCCGGATCGTCCACGCACAACCGTTCGATGGAATAGCCCAGGACATCGGACGCCAGTTCGGTCAGCTCCGGGAACAGCGGGAAGACCTCCTTGCCCATGCCCTTGAATTGCGCGCCTTGTCCTGCGAACAGGATGGCGGTATGTGTTGTGTCGCTACGCTTCAAATCAGTGTGTTCCAAACCAGTGCTCTCCAAAATAATCTCGCCAATCAGATCCGGTCCTGCTCGACCACCAGCGGGTCGGCCGCGCCGGCGGACCCACCGGCGCCGTCCTGCGCGTACAGGGCATGACACAGGCGCGCGATCGGCTCGAAGGCGCGTTCCTCGGCCAGCAGCGACATGTGATTGGACGCGTCCACGTCCGTGATCGACAGTGCCGGCAGCAGCCCGGTCCACTCATCCCAGTAGTTGTCCGCCACGTCGTCCTGGTCGCCGCTGGCGAGGAAGTACGGCTCCAGCGCCCCCAGGAACACCCCACCGCGATTGCGGAAGTAATAGCAGCGCACCTCGTCGGGTCGCGCCAGCGGGGCCAGGACCGTCTGCTCGAGCTGATAGGCGCTTTGCGCGCGCACGTGCTGCAGCACCTGGGTGCGCAAACTGGCCGCCGGCCGCTCGAGGCGGCGCAGCTTGGGGTGGCCCAGCAGGGCATCGAGGAAAGCCTCATCCCCGCCGCTGCCATCGACTTCGTCGCGATGGATCAGGATCTGGTCCAATCCGCCCAGGCGCGCGCCCACCAGCGCCGACAACTGCGTGTTGAGGGCGCGCAGCATGTGGGTCTTCGGCGAGATCCGCGAGCCCCGCAGGGCATGGGCGTCGGGCGAATCGAGCATCACGATGCTGTTGACCGTCCTGCCCAGTTCCTGCAACTGGCGCGTGACTTCGTACGCCAGCAAGCCGCCGAGCGAGTAGCCACCCAGATCGCACGGCCCCTCGGGCCAGACCTGGCAGATGATGTGGGTGTAGTAGGCGGCCATGGCCTGCACCCCCTGCAGCGGCGCGCGCGCGCTGCCCCAGCCGCGCGCCTGGATGCCGAAGAAGGGCCGCGCGCTGCGCTGGGCCAGCCCCTGGTAGGCTTCCACGCCGCCCATCCCGGCATGGAACCAGAACACCGGCGTGCCTTCGCTGACCCCGTTCAGGCGCACCAGTTCTGGGAACTGGGGCCACGCCGTGGCCAGCGCCGAGGCGGCGCGGCGCGCGGCTGGAGCAGGCTGGCGGCCCACCAGGGCCACGATGTCCTGCGGCGTGCGGCAAGCCATCAGCTGGGCCGGTTCCAGCGCAGCGTGGCCCTGCGCCTGCAGGTGCGCCAGCAACTGCATCATGCCGATCGAATCGACGCCGTACTGCGCCAGCGGCTTGTTCAGCTTGAGCTGGTCGGCGCCGATGCCGATGAGGGCGGCCAGGGTGGCCGCGACATCGGTGAACGGAGGGGCCGGCGCGCGCGTGGGCGCCGCTGCGGGCGTGGATGCCACCCCGCTTTCGACCCAGTAGCGCTGGCGCTCGAACGCGTAGGTCGGCAAGGCGACGCGGCGCACGTCCTGTTCCTGGTGCAGCAGCGCCCAGTCGACCGTTCCGCCGTACGCCCAGTACAGCGCCAGCTTGTCGGGATGACGCTCGCGCATCAGCGCCGCAGCCAGGTTTTCGCCGATGCTGCCAAAGAACAGTTCGCGCAGCGCCTGGCCATCCTCGTTCTGGCCGATGAACATCGGCACCCGGCTCCCCGGGCCATCTTCGGCGCCGGTCAGGAAGCGCTCCAGTCCGAGGATCGCCTCGGCGCGGCTGGTGACCACCAGCGCCAGCCGGCAATCCATCGCCTCGCGTCCGATCTGCAGGGTGTAGGCGATGTCTTCCAGCGCCAGCGCATCGTGCTCTTCGAGGAAGGACTTGAGCTTGTGCGCCATGCGCTGCAGGCTGGCCTCGCTGCGGGCGGACAGCAGCAGCACCTGGCGTGGGTCGGCCGGCGCGGAGCGGCGCCCGGCCGCGCGGGCGTCGCGGTACTCCTCCACCAGCAGATGGCCATTGGACCCGCCAGCGCCGAAAGCGTTGATGATGGCGCGGCGCGCCAGCTCCTGCTGCGCGCCGTCGATCGTCACCACGGGCCGGGTCCACGGAGCGAGCTGCGTGGCCAGCACAAACGGCGACCCGTCGAAGCGGATGTTCGGGTTGAGCGCATCGGTCTGCAGCGTGGGAGCGATCTGCCCGTGACGCATTTGCAGGATCACCTTGGCCAGCTGTGACATCCCCGACGCCGCCTCGGCATGGCCGATATTCGACTTCACCGAGCCGATCGGACGCGCGGGGCCATGGCCAGCGGATGCGCCGAACACCTTGGCCAGCGCCTGCATCTCGATGGCGTCGCCCAGCGGCGAACCGTTGGCCGCCGCCTCCACGTAGCTGACGGTGGACGGGTCGATCCCCGTGCGGGCGAAATTGGCCGCGATCAGCTGGGCCTGGGCGTTCGGGTTGGGCACGCCGAAGTGCTGGGTCTGGCCGGTGTGGTTGATGGCCGATCCCTTGATAACGGCGAGAATGATGTCGCCGTCGCGCTCGGCCTGGTCGAGGGGCTTGAGCAGGACCGCGCCCACGCCCTCGGCCGGCAGGTAGCCGTCGCCGTTTGCGAAGCTGCGGCTGGCCGGGCTGCTGCCGATGATCCGGGCCTGGGCCAGGCCGACATACTTTTTCGGATGGATCGACAGGTTGATGCCGCCCGCGATCGCCATCTCGCACTCGCCCTTGCGCAGGCTCTCGCACGCCAGGTGGATCGCGGTAAACGCCGACGAGCACATGGTGTCGAGCGCCAGGCTGGGCCCCTGCAAGCCGAAGAAGTGCGAAACCCGGTTGGCGATCGCGCTGTAGGAGGCGAGCGACAGCACCGCTTCGGTGGCCGCATCGGACTGCATCGCGTGGTACTGCTGGTACATGGCGCCCACATACACGCCGACCCGGCTGCCAAAGCGGGTGCGCAGGGCCTCCCGGGTGTAGCCGGCGCCTTCCATCAGTTCCCAGCTCGTTTCCAGGAACAGGCGTTCCTGCGGATCGATCAGCGCGGCCTCGCGCGGGGAGATGTTGAAGAACAGCGGATCGAACTGGTCCACGCCCTCCATGAAGCCGCCCCACTTGCAATAGCTGCTTGCACTGGCCTGTCCACTGGCGTCGAAAAAGCCCGTGCTGTCCCAGCGCTCCGGCGGCACCTCGGTGATGTTGTCCTGTCCACGCTTGAGGTTTTCCCAGAACTCGTCCAGGTCGCGCGCACCGGGAAAGCGTCCTGCCATGCCGATGATCGCAATGTCGGTGCGCGCTTCGGGCGCCGCGCGCTCCAGCCGGGTGGCCGGCGCAGGCGAGAGCCGGGTGGCGCGTGCCGGCGCCGGGACGGCGGCCGGCGGCGTGGTGACGGTCGCGGGGACATCGGCGGGCGCGGCGTCTGCCAGCATGCCCTGGAGCGTGGCGGCGTGCTCGCTGATGAAGTAGCCGGCCAGGTCGCGCACGTTCAGGTATTCGAAAAACAGGGTCTTCGGCAGCTGGCCGAAGGTCTTTTCCAGCAGGGTGGTCAACTCCATCGAGAGAATGGAATCAACTCCGTACTGGTCCAGCGCCGTGTCCGGATCGATCTTGTGCGGCGCGACTTTCAACCCTTCCGCGAGGGTGCGCTTGAGCAGGTCGATGGTGTGCTCCAGCGTGGCCGCCGGCTGCTCCGGGTGCGGCTGCTGCTGCGGTTGTGACTGTAGCTCGGGCTGCGCGGCCTGGCTCGGGGTGGCCAGAACTTGCGCCCGGATGCGCGCCACGTCGCCATGCATGACCATCAGCTGTTCGTCCGCCAGGGTGAAGGCGTGCGCCAGCACCTGCATCCCGCTGGCGCCATCCATCGGCGCCAGGCCCAGTTGCGCGGCCGGCCCTGACGCGCCGCCGTGGGCCGGTTGCATGCCGCCGTCGGCCCACAGCGGCCAGTTGATCGCGATCGTCCTGCCCTGCCGCTGTCCGCTCTCCACCAGGCTGTTGCGGTACCCCGCATACGCGTCCAGGAAGGCATTGGCGAGGGCGTAGTCGGCCTGGCCGGGATTGCCGGTCACGCCGGCCAGCGAGGAAAACAGCAGGAAGAAGCCGAGCGCATCCCCGCTGCTGGCCTGGTCGAGGTTGACGAGGCCGGCCACCTTGGGCGCCAGCACCGCCGCCACCTCGTCGGCGCCCTTGTTGACGATCAGGCGGTCGCGCGTAATGCCGGCCAGGTGCACGATGCCGTCGATGGCGCCGTATTCGGCGCGCACGGCGTCCAGCAGGGCGGTGACCTGCGCGGCGTCGGTCACGTCCACACGCCGATAGCTGACCTGCGCGCCGGTTTCGCCCAGCGCGGCGGCCACCGCATCCGGTGGCGCGCCTTCGCGGGTGTAGGCGGCGAACAGGTGCGCCGTGCGGTCGTAGACCAGCGCCTGGCGCACGTCGCTGACCAGGCGCAGCGCGGCCAGGATCTCGTTGGCCGCGCTCTGGTCGCCGAACAGCACGGCGGCCGACAGGTTCTCGCTGGCCATGGTGGCCTGCGCCTGGGCCTGGCGGATCACGGACGCGGAGAAGAACGCCGCCTGGATCCCCAACAGCAGCAAGGTCGAGAGCAGCATCACGGCGCCGCTCGCGCACAGGTTGGCCCACTTGAGCTTGGCGCTCAGGCTCTGGCGGTTGATCCAATCGCTGACTCGGTCCATGCGAATCCCCAGTGAAATGACGGGCGTGAGTGACGAACTTGAATGACGGGCTCGATACAGTGGCTAATACACGGCCTTGGCCAGGCGCAGCACTTTCGAGCTGAGCGAAATATTGGCCGCGCGCGCCGCCGCGCCGTTGAATTCGAACGCAATGCGCTTGTCCTGCACGGACAGTTCGAGCATGACGCCGCGCCGGGCCGCGCCCTTGAAGTCGGCGATCGTCAGCACCGCCGCTTCGCGGCTGGCCTCGGCCAGCGCGGCCAGGCTGTCGGCCTCCGATTCGCCGATGAACAGGATCTGGCAGCGCCGGATCGCATCGAGCGCCGACACCACCCGCTCGACCGCCAGGCGCGCACCGCCCACCGGTTTGCCCTGCAGGGCCTGCAGCAGCCCGTCGAACGGGTCGCGCCCCAGCAAACACAGGCGCAGGGTGGCGGCATCGCCGTTCGCGAAGCTGGCGCTCGGAAAGCTGGTGAACAGCGCGATGTTGTAGATGAAGGCGGCCTTGGCCTCGTACTCGGCGGCCTGGGCACGCCCCACCGTGGGCCAGGCCAGCGCCACCAGCGCGGCTGCCACGCGCAGCCAGGTGCATACCGCGGGCGCCATCAGCGGAACTCGCGGGTGAGCATGACGCGCCAGTTGCGGCCCGGCTGGGCCAGCGATCGCAGGTAGCGCGGCGGGTCGCTGTTATCGAAGTGTTCTTCGCTGGGGCCGTCGGCATAGCGCTTGTCGAACGCGTTGTAGAGGCTGACGGACAGTTCCAGCCTGGGGTGCAGCACACGCGTTGCCACGGTCAGGTTGACGTGGCCGTAGCCCGGCACCGTGGCGTCCAGCGGGGTGCGGCGGCGGCTGACGGCGCGCAGGTCGACGCCGACGCGCAGCAGGTCGCCGGCCAGCGGCGTGCTGTAGTTCAGCTTGAACAGGCGGCGCGGGGAATTGGTCAGCCAGGCGCCGCTGGCGTCGTCCACCGCGTTCTGCACGCTCACACTGGTTTTCAGGCGCGCGCCCGCGCCGCCCAGCCATTCGGTTTCGAACTCGGCGCCGCGCGAACGGGCCGCGTCGATATTCGAAAAGAACAGCCAGCCATCGGCCGGATCGGTGGTCAATGCCAGCAGGTCGCGCATGCGGTACTGGTACAGGGCGGCGCTGGCGCGGAAGCGGTCGGTCGGGAAGTATTCCACCGACAGCTCGCTGGTGCGGATGCGTTCCGGACGCAGGTGCAGGTTGCGCTTGTAGTCCACCGCCGTCTCGTAATAGCGCTCGTAGGCATTGGCCGAGCGGAAGGCCGAGCCGGCCAGGGCCTTGAAGGTGACCTGCGGCGTGGCGCGGTACAGCAGCGCCACGCGCGGATTGTTCGAGTTGCCGCCTTCGGCATCGTGGTCGTGGCGCACGCCCAGGTTCACGCCGAAGCGCTCGCCCAGGCGGATGTCGTCCTGCAGGTAGATCCCGTAGCGCTGGCGCGGCACGTTGATGTCCAGGTAGCTGGCGTAGGGCTGCAGATCGAAGTTGGCCAGCAGGCGCTTTTCATGGACGTATTCCAGCCCGGCCACCAGGCGCTGGTGCGGCAGTGTGCTCGAGACCCGCACTTCCGCCGTGCTGCTGTGGGTCTCCGACACGTCGCGGTTCAGGGTGCCGTCGCGGGCGAAGATGAAGGTGCCGAAATAGCGGTAGCGGTTGGTCGACAGGCTGGCGTACAGGTCGGTGCCGCGCGCCAGCGCGCCCTGCCAGGACAGCGCCGCCACCGTGTATTCGTCGGTGGTGACGCTGTCCGGATGGGCGAACTGCTGGCCGTAGGCGGCGGTCGGGATGCCCTTGGTGCGGCGCCCGAAATACGCTTCGGCCGTCACGCCCAGCGCGCTCGCCTTGGCGAACAGGCGGCGGTAGCGGTCATGGTCCAGGCCGCGCGCCATGCCATGGCTGGCGGCGTCGTCGAACTCGGGGAAGTACAGGTCGTCACCCTCGCTGCGCAGGCTGGACGCCCCCAGCAGCAGGTCGACCTTGCCGTCCGCAAGCTGGTGACCGGACGCGACGCGCACGCGGGTGGTGTCGTAGCTGGCCCTGGACACCGTGGCTTCGCTGTGGCCGAGCGAGGCGCCGGTGCGGGTGATGACGTTGATGACCCCGAAAAATGCGCTGCTGCCGTAGATGGCCGAGCCGGGCCCGGGCACGAACTCGATCCGTTCGATCAGTTCCACGTCGATGGGAAATTCGGTGCCGGCCGCGCCCTGGTCGTACGCCGCGTCGTTCAGGCGGCGCCCATCGACCAGCACCAGCAGGCGGGTATTGAGGTCGCCCGGCCGGCCCAGGCCGCGCGTGCCCACGTAGCTGTAGTTGCGGTCGTAGGTGACGTACACGCCGCGCACGCTGCGCAGGATGTCGGCCAGGGTGCGGTAGCCGAAGTGGCGGATCTCCTCGGCGGTGATGACCGACACCGAGGCCGGCACGTCGCTGAGCTTTTGGGCGATGCGCGAGGCGGTGACCACTTCCAGGTTGAGCAGCTGCTCGATTTCCAGCGCGGTCAGGTCGTCGGCGGGGGCGCCGGCGGGGATGCCGGCAACTGCGGCGGCACTGGCGCAGGCGGCCATGGCGGTGGCGCAGAGCGGGCGAAACAGGCGAGTGGCGGCAGTCACGGCGCATTTCCCTTTGCAGGCGAGGTAGGAGCCGCCCAAGTTACCGCACGCCAATGTTCTGTTCAAGAAACTCCAAGCCCTGCTGCGTGGAGGTTTGACGCCTGCCAAGTTTCGGCGGCGTCAATCGACTGGTTTGTTGTAAATCGGGAGGTTTGTTGTGTGGGGTGAAGACGCGCGCGCCGGATGGGGCATCCAGCGCGGGTGGATTGACGTCAGTGCAGCTGCGGTTCAGCGCACGGCGTGCTGGCGCACGAAGCGCATCAGCGCCTTGAACGCGGGCGGCACCACGGAATCGGTGGCGCACAGGTTGTAGCGCTGGCCGCCGCGCTCGATGACCAGGTGGTACTGGCGCGCATCCGGCAGGTTGGGCGTGAGCGCCGGCGCCACGCTCTTCTGCTCGGCCAGCGCGGCATCGACCAGCGCTTCGAGTTCGCTGGCGTGGCCATCGAGGGTACTGGAGTCGTCGATGACCAGCGGCCGGGCCAGCCCGGGGATGGCGGCGAAACCGCCTTCTGTGACCAATTCGATATGCATCACGGTGTCCTTGTAAGTGCGCGGCCGGCAAGCCGCACACTTACCGGCCGCAGGTCAAAGTACGCCGACGCTGTGCCATGCTTCCTGCACGGCGCGGCGCTCGTCGCTGGCGGCACCGAACAGCTTATCGGCATTGGCTACAGTCAAGTTTGCGAAAGCGCGAAAGGCGGTGTTGCTCTTCAGGCCAGGGTCGAGCAGGGTCTGGTACCAGATCCGCCCGGCTTTTTCCCATGCATAGCCGCCCAGCGCGGTGGCGGCCAGGTAGAAGGCGTGGTTGGGAATGCCCGAGTTGATGTGCACGCCGCCATTGTCCTGCACCGTATCGACGAACTGCTTCATGTGGGCCGGCTGCGGGTCCTTGCCCAGCACCGCGTCGTCATAGGCCGTGCCGGGCGCCTTCATCGAGCGCAGCGCGGTGCGGCCCGGTCCGGGCACCAGCAGTTCGGCGCCGATCAGCCAGTCGGCCTGGTCGGCGGTCTGCTTCTGCGCGTACTGCTTGATGAGCGAGCCGAACACGTCGGAAATCGATTCGTTCAGCGCGCCCGACTGGCCGGAATAGGCCAGGCCCGATTCGAACTCCGTCACCCCGTGGGTCAGCTCGTGGCCGATCACGTCCAGGGAAATGGTGAAGCGGTTGAAGATGCTGCCGTCGCCATCGCCGAAGACCATCTGCTGGCCGTTCCAGAAGGCGTTGTCGTAGTCCTGGCCGAAGTGCACGGTGGCGGAGAGAGGCAGGCCGGCGTTGTCGATCGAATTGCGCTGCAATTCGTTCAGGAAAAATTCGAAGGTGGCGCCCAGGCCGTCGTAGGCCTCGTCGACGGCCGGGTCATTGCTGGGCTGCGAGCCTTCGGTACGCACGACCTTGCCCGGCAGGGTTTCGTCATGGGCGGCGTTGTAGATGGTGCGCTGCAGCTTCGGCTTGGTGCCGGGCATGGCGTTGGCGCGCGCCGGGGTATAGGCACGGGCCACCGCCACGGTGGCGCGGAACTGGCGCACCGACGAGTCGGCCGACAGCGTGCCCAGCGCGCGCGCACGCTGCTGGGGCGAACCGTTCTTTGCGATCTCGACAAGAATGTGCGGCGGAATGATGCAGAAAATCGAATGCGGACGGTCGTTGGCGTGCGGATGTTGGCACATGCAGGGCTCCCCGGTTGATCCGTGTTGAAGACGAATTCATCATTAACGAAATGTTCATGTTAATTGTACGTCTACTTGACGGTCAGCCGGGGGCGATTTCCAAGTCAATGGTGCAAGGCTTGCGTACCGCGTCCCTGGTCGGCCGGCGCGGGCGTTGAACGTTTCAGGCCGCTGTACTCCAGCGCGGCGAACACCAGCACGGCGACGGCCTGCACCAGCACGAAGGCGACACCCAGGCCGTTGGCTTGCACCGCGCCGCCGATGAGCAGCTCGGCGCAGCCGATGGCCCAGCCCACGTTGCCGACCACCGGCAGCAGGACCAGCGCGCGCGGCAGCCGGCGCGCACGCGCCATCAGGACCAGCAGCAAGGTGTAGGCGAGCAGGAATTCGCCCGTGTACGCCAGCAGCGGATGCGGCAGGGCCAGCAGCTGGGCCAGCGGGCCGGCCAGGGTGAGCTGCAGCAGGGCGACGGCGCCGCTGACGATGGCGTCGGCGACCAGGGCAAATTTAAGCAGCGCGGATGGTTGGATGGTGTGCATGGCGTTCTCCTTGGCTTGGTTGATGACGGAGCCAGTGTGCGGCGCACCGAGAACGCCCGCAATTACCTCTCAGGTAATGCGGCTAATGACTGTCCTGGGCACGGAACCACTGTTCGGTGGCGCCATCGGCGGCGAAGAACGATTCGATGCGCAGTTCGTGCAGGGTGACGTCGCGCGGGGTGCCCAGGGTGGCAATGGTGGTGAAAAGATTGAGTTCGACGCCGCCTTTGCGCAGCTGCAGGGGCATGAACGGCAGCGCAGTGCGTTCCGGCGTCGTGGCCGGCGCGCCGCTGGCGCTCTCCAGCGCCTTGAGTTCTTCCAGCAGCTGCGCTGCCGGACTGGCCGCGCCATCGCTCATGGCTTCGCGCTGGATCCAGTGCAGCATGTCGGCGCAGACTTCACCGGCGTTGGCGATGAAGGGGCGCAGCGCGTCGGGAGAGAGCATCAGGCGCGGCACCGACAGCGCCCCATGGTCGGCAATCGGCGCATCGGGCGGCAGCTCGAGCAGCCAGCGGAACAGCCGCTTGGCCGGCGCGTTACTGAGCTGCAGGTTCCACAGCCGGTCCACGATCAGGGCAGGAAACGGCGCCTGCTGGGCCAGCATGAAGTCGAGCGCCTGGCGCACCGGCGCCAGCTCGGGGTCGGCCAGCTGGCGTTCCTGGTAGGCCGGCGCGAAGCCGGCCGCCAGCAGCATGGCGTTACGCTGGCGCAGCGGCACATCCAGCACCTGCCCGAGTTTCAGGATGATCTCCTTGCTCGGCTGCGAACGGCCGCGCTCCAGAAAGCTCAGGTGGCGCTGCGACACCGCGCCGATGGTGGACAATTCCAGCTGGCTGAGGCCCCGCCGCGTGCGCCAGTAGCGCAGCGCGGCGGGAAAGTCGCTGAAGTACTGGTCGCTCATCGAGGGCTGCATGGTGTCAGGGCGCCACGCTGGTGCGCAGCACCGGGTACAGGTTCAGGCGCTCGTCGTACGAACTATGCAGGCGGTAGAAGAAATTCAGGCGCGCCTCCGGGTCGGCGGCAAACGCCGGGTCCGACGCCAGCTGCGCCTTGAAGCGGGCCGCCAGTTGCGGATCGGCCGTCATCATCTCGCGCGCCACCTCTTCGGCCACGTAGGCTTCCATGTACTCCTTGCGCTCGAAGGCCGTGTTGAACAGGCCCCAGGCCGCGAGCGAATCGGGCGCGCGCGGCTCCAGCAGCGCCATCACCAGGCGCGCCTTGGGCTGGGCGATCGGCACGAAAAGCGCGCCCTTGCCGACGGCACGCGCTTCCTCGTTCCACGCGCCCTCGAGCGCGATGCGCTGATGCGATTCCAGCGAGGCCGGCGCCAGCGTGGCGCGGGTGGCGCGGAAGGCTTCCACCTGGGCCGGCGCGCGCGCCTGGTCCAGGGTCCGGTAGACGATGCCGTGCTGGGTGAGCTTCGCGGCCACGCTGGCGCTGTAGGCCGCCGGCACGATATAGCCGGCGCCGGGGGCGCGCTCGGTCAGGTCGGGCACCAGCTCGTCGCGCAGCGGCACGCGCCACAGCTGCGGGCGGGTCTCGTCGTAGCGCGTCATCAGCGCGCCCGACACCTCCGACGGCGTGCGGGTATAGGCATAGCCGCGGAACTCGATGGTGCGGGTCTTCTCGGTGGCCTTGTACTTGAGCGGCACCTCGCTGCCGGCCAGCGCGCTGGCACGTGCATCCGCCGCCAGCGCGGCCTGGTGCAGCGCCTGGCCATGCCCGGCCACGTGGCGCAGCACCGCCAGCACGGCATTGCGGGTGATGCGCACCCGGGTCGGGTAGTCCTTCCACGAGTGGGTCTCGACCAGCATGCCGAAGCGGTTGCGCAGGGCGAAGTAGCCGTGCGAGAAGCGCGGGTCGGGCACGTTGTC
>JBKHWY010000028.1:0-17324 GCA_046566285.1 Gammaproteobacteria bacterium
CCTTCGGGTTCGAGATCACCGACGCACTGGCGCCGGGCGAGAACGTGGTGGCGGTACGTACCGACAACCGCTGGGACTACCGCGAACAGGCCACCGGCCAGCGCTACCAGTGGAGCGACAAGAACTTCAATGCCAACTATGGCGGCCTGCCCAAGAACGTGCGCCTGCACGTGACCGGCCGCCTGTACCAGACCCTGCCCCTGTACGGCACCCTCGGCACCACCGGGGTGTACGTCTACGCGCGCGACTTCGATATCCCGGCGCGGCGCGCCACCATCGCGGCCGAATCCGAGGTGCGCAACGACACCGGCCAGGACCAGGACGTGACCTACGACGTCGTCGTCAAGGATGCCGACGGCAAGCCGGTGGCGCGCTTCGCGGCGCCGCCGCAACGCATCGCGGCCGGCGCCAGTGGCACTTTCAAGGCCAGCGCGCCCGTGCGCGGCCTGCACTTCTGGAGCTGGGGCTACGGCTACCTGTACGAGGTCGAGACCACCTTGAAGGTCGGTGGCAAGCCCGTCGATAGGGTCAGCACCCGCACCGGCTTTCGCAAGACCGAATTCGGGCACGGCATGGTCAAGCTGAACGACCGCGTGATCCAGCTGAAAGGCTACGCCCAGCGCAGCTCCAACGAGTGGCCGGCGCTGGGCATGAGCGTGCCGGCCTGGTTGAGCGACTACAGCAACGCTCTGATGGTCGCCTCCAACGCCAATCTGGTGCGCTGGATGCACATCACGCCCTGGAAGCAGGATGTCGAATCGCTCGATCGCGTGGGCCTGATGCAGGCCATGCCCGCCGGCGACTCGGAAGCGGACGTCACGGGCCGGCGCTGGAGCCAGCGCGTGGAAGCCATGCGCGACGCCATCATCTACAACCGCAATCACCCCAGCATCCTGTTCTACGAATCCGGCAACCGCGGCGTGAGCGCCCAGCACCAGCTGGAGATGAAGGCCCTGCGCGACCGGTACGATCCGTTCGGCGGGCGCGCGTCCGGCAGCCGCGAGATGCTCTCCACCGCGCTCAAAGAGGTCAGCGAGTATGGCGGCGAAATGTTATACATCAATAAGAGCGCGACGATGCCCATGTGGGCGATGGAGTATTCGCGCGACGAAGGCGCGCGCAAATTCTGGGACGCGCTCACGCCGCCCTTCCACCCGGAAGGGGACGGCCCGCTCTACAAGGGCCAGGATGCGTCGGCCTACAACCACAATCAGGATGCGCACGCGATCGAGAACGTGCGGCGCTGGTACGACTACTGGCGCGAGCGGCCCGGCACCGGCACGCGCGTGTCGAGCGGCGGCGTGAACATCATTTTCTCGGACAGTAATACCCACCATCGCGGCGCGGAGAACCACCGCCGCAGCGGCGAGGTCGATGCCATGCGCATCCCGAAGGATGGCTTTTATGCGCACCAGGTCATGTGGGACGGCTGGGTGGACGTGGAAAAGCCGCGCGCCCACATCCTCGGCCATTGGAACTACGCGCCCGGCACGGTCAAGCCGGTGGTGGTGGTGTCGAGTGCGGAGAAGGTCGAGCTCTATCTCAACGGCCAGCGCGTCGGAGCGGGACGGCAAAGCGAGCGTTTCCTGTTCACCTTCGACCAGCTGGCCTGGCAGCCGGGCGAACTGAAGGCTGTGGGCCTGGACGCGCACGGCCGCATCATCTGCGAGGATGTGCTGGTGACCAGCGGCCCGCCGGCCCGCCTGAAGCTCACCGCCATCACCTCACCGCAGGGCTTCCAGGCCGATGGGGCGGACGTCGCGCTGGTGCAAGTGGAGGTGGTCGATGCCCAGGGCCGCCGCAATCCGGTAGCGCTCGATACCGTGCACTTCGAACTGGACGGGCCGGCCGAGTGGCGCGGCGGGATCGCCCAGGGGCCAGGCAACCATGTGCTGGCGCGTTCGCTACCCGTCGAAGGCGGAGTCAATCGGGTGCTGGTGCGCAGCACCACCCAAGCCGGCCGCATCGTGCTGCGCGCCCGCGCCGATGGGCTGGAGGGCGACACCCTCACGCTGGACACTCAGCCGGTTGCCGCCAGCGCGGGGCTATCGAGCCGGCTGCCCGGCCACGGTTTGCCGCTCAATCTGTCGCGTGGCCCGACGCCGGCCACGCCCTCGTTCCAGGTCAGCCGCGTGGCGGTGCCGGTGACGTCCAGCGCAGCAGCCAGCAATGCGGCCGATGCCCGTTTCGCCAGTGACGACGACGAGACCACTAAGTGGGTCAGCACGCCGGGCGATGGCACGCCCTCGATCACCTTCCGGCTGGCGCGCAAGGTCCCCTTGACCGAAGTGGTGCTCAAGCTGTCGGGCTGGCGCGAGCGCAGCTATCCGCTGCGGGTTTTCGTGGGCGAACAGGAAGTGTTCAGCGGCTCGACGCCGAAAAGCCTGGGGTATGTGACGCTGCCGCTGGCCGCGAACGGTGGCGGCGATGTGCGCATCGCCCTCGATGGCGCGGCCGACGAGAGCAATCCGATCAAGCTGACCGAGGTGGCCAACCAGGCCATCGTCGACACGGGCGCGAACCAGATCCCGAAAGGCACGCTGGCGATTGTGGAAGCCGAGTTCTATACCCGGCCGAAGCGCTAATCAGGCCGACAACAGGTCGAGGAGCGTCATGGCGACGACCTTGGTCGCCATGCGCAAGTCCTCAAGGCGGAGTTTTTCATCCGGCTTCTTGGCGTTCGATTCAGGCACGCTGCGCGGACCGGCGCCGTACAGCACGGCGGGGATGCCGCGCTCGCCGTACAGGCGCGCGTCCGCATACAGCGGCGTGCCCTGCGCGGGGATGGCTTCGCCGATCACGTCACGGCCATTTTGCTGCAGGGCCGCCACCAGCGGCGCGGCACCGGGCAGCGGCCGCAGCGCGTTCGACAGCAGCAGGCGGCGGATCTCCACGCCGATCCCATCGATGCCCTGCACTGCATTTTCGATCAGCGCCCTCACCTGCGCTTCCACGGCCACGGGATCTTCCTCGGGAATCATGCGGCGGTCGAGTTTCATCACCACCTTCCCCGGCACCACATTGGTGTTGGTGCCGCCATCGATGCGGCCAACCAGCATGGTGGGTGAATCGATGCCGGGTACCTGCGAGCGGATGTTTTTCAACCCCGGCAGCTGGCCATAAATGGCGTTGAGGATACGGGTGGCCGCTTGCAGCGCGTCGCGCCCGGTCTCGGGCATGGCGCCATGGCCGGCCTTGCCGTTGACGGTGACTTCCAGCTGCAGGCAGGCGTTGTGCGCGGTGATGATCTGGTAGCTGAAGCCGGCCGCAATGACCAGGTCGGGCCGCGTCAGGTTCTGCTCCAGCAGCCAGCCGGGGCCCAGCAGGCCGCCGAATTCCTCGTCGTAGGTGAAGTGCAGTTCCACGCCGCCCTTGAGATGCGCGCCCAACGCTTCCAGCGCGCGCACGGCAAAAATGTAGGTGGCAAAGTCGCTCTTGGACACGGCCGCCGCGCGGCCGTAGATGAAGCCATCCTCGATCACGCCGCCGTAGGGCGCGTGGGTCCAGCCCTCGCCGGGAGGCACCACGTCGCCGTGCGCATTCAAGGCAATCGTCGGGCCGGCCCCGCCGTAGGGGCGGCGCACGATCAGGTTGGTTATGCTCCGCATGCCGTAGTCGTGCACCGCCTGCGCGGGCACAACGTGCTGCTCGGCCTCCCATCCGTAGGCCTGCACCATGCGCGCCACCGCGTCGGCATGCGGGGCATTGTCGCCCGGGGGCGTGTCTGTCGGAATGCGGATGACCTGCTGCAGGAACGCCACCTCTTCATCGAAGTGGGCGTCGATCCATGTCGCGAGCTGCTGCTTGAGAGCGTCCATAGGGCTTTCCTTATCGGGCGCCGGCTTCGAACCAGGCCTTGAGTTCTGCGCGTTCGGCGTCCGTCATCTGGGTCAGGTTCGCCAGCGGCATGGCTTTCAGTTGCACGGCCTGCTGGTAGATGCGCGGGGCGGCCTGGCGGATCGCGGCGGGGGTGGTCAGCATCACCCCGGCCGGCGCACTGGTGAAGCCGGGCTGGGTGGGATGGTCGGCATGGCAGCCGGCGCAGCGCTGGGTGACGATGGCCTGCACGCGCGCGAACTGCGCCGCTGGGTCGCCCCCCGCCACGGCAGCGGGTTTGTCTGGCGCGAGGGCGACGGCCAGCGCCAGCAGCAGCGCCACGCCGACGGCCGGGTAGACCCACTCGACGCGTCCCTTGTGGCGCAGGTTGAAGAAGTGGCGGATCAGCACCCCGGCCGCCATGATGGTCGCGAGCACGGCCCAGGCGTGCTCGTGACGGTAGGTCATGGCGAAGTGGTTGCTGATCATGATGAACAGCACCGGCAGCGTGAAGTAGTTATTGTGGACGCTGCGCTGCTTGGCCTTGATGCCGTGGATGGGATCGGGCTTCTGCCCCGCCATCATGGCCGCCACCATCTTGCGCTGGCCGGGGATGATCAGCATCAGGACATTCGCGACCATCATGGTGCCGATCATTGCGCCCACGTGGATGTAGGCGGCGCGTCCGCTGAGGAAGTGGCCCAGCACCCAGGCGCTGGCGGAGAGAAAACCGAACATCACCACGCCGAAGGCCAGGTCGTGCTGGCCGAGCCGGGAGCGGCACAGCAGGTCGTACACGGTCCAGCCCACCACCAGGCTGGCCAGGCCGATGCCTACCGCCTGCAGGCTGGAGAGGTCGGCCACGCTGCGATCGACCATCATCGCCTGGGCATTGAAGTAGTAGACGATGGTCAGCAGCGCAAAGCCCGACAGCCACGTGGAATACGCTTCCCACTTGAACCAGTGCAGCTCGCGCGGCAGTTCGCTGGGCGCGACCAGGTATTTTTGCGGGTTGTAGAAGCCGCCGCCATGCACGGCCCACAGGTGGCCGGACACGCCCTTCTTCGCCAGTTCGGAGCCCGGTTCGGGCGGACGGATGCTGTTATCGAGCCAGACGAAGTAGAACGAGGCGCCGATCCAGGCGATGCCGGTGATGATGTGCAGCCAGCGCACGAGAAGATTGAGCCATTCGAGGCTGTAGGGAATCAGGTAGTCCATGGGTTTCCCGTTCAAAAGCGCACACGCACGATAGCCTCATTCTACTGCCGGGTTGCGAAAAACGTCGGATGTTCGCGCTATGATGAAGCGTCACCACCAATGGAACGACCATGACGACCCTGGCTGAACTGAACGGCTGCACGCCTGCTGCTTTCATCGACCGTTTGCGCGGCATCTACGAGCATTCGCCCTGGATACCGCAGCGCGCCGCCGCGCAGCGGCCCTTCGCCACCCTGGCCGCCCTCAAGCGCACCTTGCAGCAGGTCGTCAGCGCGGCCACGCTCGACGAGCAGTTGGGCCTGATCCGCGCCCATCCGGAGCTGGCCGGCAAGGCCGCGATAGCCGGCGCGCTGACCCGGGAATCGACCCGGGAACAGGCCAGCTCGGGCCTGGACCGTTGTAGCCCGGACGAATACGCGCGCCTGCAGCAGCTCAACGCCGACTACAACGCCCGCTTCGGCTTTCCCTTCATCCTGGCGGTCAAGGGGCCGGACGGCAAAGGCTTGTCGCGCACGGCGGTGATCGAGACCTTCGCGCGCCGCCTTCAGCACGCCCGCGCAGATGAAATCGCCGAGTCGCTGCGCCAGATCCACCGCATCGCCGAACTGCGCCTGAACGAGCTGCTGGGCGTGCAGGCCGCCTTCGGCCACCACGTGATGGCGTGGGCCGACCAGCTGGCGCAATGGAGCGAGATCGAACACGGCCTGACCTGTTCGTACATGACGCCCGCGCACCGGCACACCGCCGGCCAGTTGGCCGAATGGATGCGCGACGCCGGCATGGACGTGCACATCGATGCAGTGGGCAACGTGGTGGGCCGCTATGCCGGCACGCAGGCGGACGCACAAACACTGGTCACCGGCTCGCACTACGACACCGTGCGCGATGGCGGCAAGTACGACGGCCGGCTCGGCATCCTGTTGCCGATTGCCGTGGTGCGCCACCTGCACGAGCGCGCGCAGCGCCTGCCCTTCCACCTGGAGGTGGTTGGCTTCGCCGAGGAAGAAGGCGTGCGCTTCAAGAGCACCTTCCTGGGCAGCACGGCGCTGACCGGGCGGTTCGATGCGGCCCTGCTTGAGCGCACGGATGCGGAGGGCGTCACGCTGCGCGACGCGCTCATTCAGGCCGGGCACGATCCCGATGCGATCGCCGCCAGCGCGCGCGATCCCGCCCAGCTGCTGGGATTCGTGGAAGTGCACATCGAGCAGGGCCCGGTGCTGCTCGAGCAAGGCTTGCCGCTGGGCGTGGTGACGGCCATTGCCGGCAGCTCGCGCTACCTGGTGCAGATCGATGGCCTGGCCAGCCACGCCGGCACCACGCCGATGCACATGCGCCGCGACGCGGCGGCCGCCGCCGCCGAGATCGTGCTGCTGGTTGAGCAGCGCTGCAGCGCCGGGGCCTCGCTGGTGGGCACGGTGGGTCAGCTGCAGGTGCCCAACGGTTCGGTGAACGTGATTCCCGGCCGCTGCATCCTCTCGCTCGACATTCGCTCCGGCGACGACCGCGAGCGGGAAGCGGCCGTGCAGGATGTGCTGGCGGAGATTGCGGCGATCTGCGCGCGCCGCCAGGTGACGTTCCACATCGAGCCGCTCCTGGTGGCGGGCGCGGCGCCCTGCGCACCCTGGCTGATGGCGCAGCTGGGCGCGGCCATCGAACGCGTGGGCCTGCCGCGTTTCGAGCTGGCCTCCGGCGCCGGCCACGATGCGATGGAAATGGCGGCGATCACGGACGTGGCCATGCTGTTCGTACGCTGCGGGAATGGCGGCATCAGCCACAATCCGCTGGAGACCATGACGGCCGACGATGCGGACCTCGCCGGCCAGGTGCTGCTCGACTTCCTCCTCAGTTTCAAGCCAGGTCCTAAGGCTTGAGCACCACCTTGCGGCAATCGTCTTCCTTCTTGTCGAACATGCGGTAAGCCTCGGCCGCCTGTTCGAGCGGCATGCGGTGCGAGATGATCGCGTGGGGGCGCAAGCGGTCGTTCTCGATGGCGTCCAGCAGCTCAGGCATGTACTTCTGCACGTGGGTCTGGCCGGTCTTGAAGCTGACGCCCTTCTCGAACACGTCGCCGAACAGGAAGCCATGGATGAAGCCCGCGTACACGCCCGGCACGCTGATGGTGCCGCCGCGCCGCACGGCGGCGATGCACTGGCGCAGGGCCGCGCCGCTGCTGCCTTCGGCCTTGATGTTGGCGAGCACATTCTCGATCATGCTGCCCTTGGCCTCGAATCCCACCGCATCGATGACGCCATCCACGCCACGCTTCTTGGTCTCCCCGATGATGAATTCAGCCGCATCCACCTTGTCGAAATTGACGGGAATGACGCCGTACTGCTCCTGCGCGAACTGCAGGCGGAACGGATGATGATCGACCATGAAGATGGTCTCGATGCCCAGCATGCGCGCGCACGCGGCCGCCATCTGGCCCACCGGGCCGGCGCCGAAGATCGCCAGGCTGCCGCCCTTGCCCACGCCCGTGTTGAGCACGGCCTGGTAGCCGGTGGGGAGGATATCGGACAGGAACAGCACTTCCTCGTCCGACATCCCGAGGGGCACCTTGAACGGCCCCACGTTCGCCTTCGGCACGCGCACGTACTCGGCCTGCCCGCCCGGCACCCCGCCGTACAGGTGGCTGAAGCCGAACAGCGCGGCGCCCGGGCGCAGGCCCTTGCGGTTCATCAGCGCGCCGTGGTCCGGGTTACTCTTTTCGCAGGCGGCAAACAGCTGCATGTCGCAGAAGTAGCAGCTGCCGCACGCGATCACGAAAGGGACAACGACGCGGTCGCCTTTCTGCAGTTGGGTGACCTTCGGCCCCACGTCGACCACCTCGCCCATGAACTCGTGGCCGAGGATGTCGCCGCTTTTCATCTGCGGGATTTTGCCGCGGTACATGTGCAGGTCGGAGCCGCAGATGGCGGTTGCCGTCACGCGCAGGATGACGTCGTCGGTCTCCTGGAGGATCGGATCGGGCACCGTCTCCACCCTGACGTCGTGGCTGCCGTGATAGGTTAATGCGCGCATGAGCTGTCCTCCTCCCAAGGATAAAGTTGGGAGAGTAGAGCTCGGCGGGATGTTGGAAAATCAGCACACCCCGCCCTTGTCGGTAGGACAATACCGACGAATTTGCGAAGCGGAAATGCTAGCCAACAACGCCGGCGCGCTCCAGCATCGCGTGCAGCAGCACATTGCAACCTGCTTCCAGATGGTCCGGCCGCGCATCCTCGATCTCGTTATGGCTGATGCCATCCTTGCAGGGCACGAAGATCATGCCGGACGGCGCCACGCGGGCGGCGTAGATGGCATCGTGCCCCGCCCCGGACACCACGTCCATGCTCGAATACCCCAGGCGGGCGGTGGCGGCGCGCACCGCGTCCACGCACTCGGGGTGGAAGGGGCACGGCGGATAGTAGGACACCCGCTCGAGCTGCACCGCCAGGCCCGTCTCCGCGCGGGTGCGCTCCACGCAGGCGAGGATGTCCGCATGCATGGCGCTCAGGAGTTCATCGTTCACATTGCGCGGGTCGATGGAGAACTTCACCTCGCCAGGGATCACGTTGCGGCTGTTGGGGAACACCTGCACCATGCCGACCGTGCCGCGCCCGTAGGGCGGGTAGAGGTGGGCGATCGCCACCACTTCCTGCATGATGTTAGTGGCCACCTGCAGCGCGTCGCGCCGCAAGGCCATCGGCGTGGGGCCGGCATGCGCTTCCATCCCCGTCACCGTGCAGTCGTACCAGGACAGGCCCATCACGCCGGGCACCACGCCGATGACGATGCCGGCGTCTTCCAGCACCGGTCCCTGTTCGATATGGGTCTCGAAGTAGGCGCCGATCGGGTGCCGCCCCGGCACTTCGCTGCCCACGTAGCCGATGCGGGCCAGTTCCTCGCCCACCGACTCGCCCTCGGTATCCCGTGCGGCATACGCCGTCTCCAGGCTGAAGGCGCCGCAGAATACGCCCGAGCCCATCATCACCGGCACGAAGCGCGAGCCTTCCTCGTTGGTCCAGAACGCCACTTCAATCGGGGCGTCCGTTTCGATGCCATGGTCGTTGAGCGTGCGCACCACCTCCAGCCCGGCCAGCACGCCGTAGTTGCCATCGAACTTGCCGCCGGTGGGCTGGGTGTCGATATGGCTGCCGGTGACCACCGGCGCACGGGCGGCATCCCTGCCGGCGCGGCGCATGAACACATTGCCGATCTGGTCCACGGTAATGGCCAGCCCGGCAGCCGTTCCCCACTCGACGACGAGGTCGCGCCCTTGGCGGTCCAGGTCCGTCAGCGCCAGCCGCTTGACGCCGCCCTTGGGCGTGGCGCCGATACGGGCCAACTCCATCAGCGCGCTCCACAGGCGCGTGCCGTCCACCCGCAAGCTATCGATGGGTCGCGTCATGCCAGCCTCCTTGAGAATGCCGGACGGTCGATGTGGCGGCCGGCGCCCACTTCGGCGCGCAGCTCGCCCTGGGCGAACACCACCTTCCCGTTGGCGATCGTGTAGCTGTTCACCCCGCGCACGGTGCGCCCCTCGAACACGTTGAAGCCGCCCTTGGCGAACTGGGTCGCGGCCGAGATGGTGCGCGTGCCGGCCGGGTCCCACACGACGATGTCCGCGTCCGAGCCTACCGCGATCAAGCCCTTGCGCGGATAGATATTGAAGATCTGCGCCGCGTTGGCCGAGGTCATGCGCACGAATTCGGAAGGTGTCAGGCGGCCGGTGGTGACCCCGGCATCCCAGACCACCGCCATGCGGTCTTCCACCCCGCCGCAGCCGTTCGGGATCCTGGTGAAGTCGTCGGCGCCGGCCGCCTTTTGCTCGGCGCAGAAGGTGCAGTGGTCGGTGGCGGTGGTGTGCAGGTTCCCGCCTTGCAGTCCGTGCCACAGCGCGTCCTGGTGGTGGCGGCTCCTGAACGGGGGGCTCATCACGTGGGCGCGCGCGAACGCTTCGTCCTCGCTGTCGTACACGCTGGCGTCGATGACCAGGTGGCCGGCCAGCGCTTCGCCATACACGCGCTGGCCCTTGGCGCGGGCACGCGCGATCGCCTCCAGCGACTCGGCGCATGACACGTGCACGATGTACACCGGCGTGCCCAGCACCCCGGCAATGGCGATGGCGCGGTTGGCCGCTTCCGCTTCCACTTCGGGTGGACGCGAGAGCGGATGCGCGGCCGCGCCGGTCAAGCCCCGACGCAGCAGGTCGCGCTGCAGCTGGAACACCAGTTCGCCGTTTTCCGCATGCACGGTGGGGATCGCTCCCAGTTCCAGCGCGCGCCTGAAACTGTTCACCAGGGTTTCGTCGTCGGCCATGATGGCGTTCTTGTAGGCCATGAAGTGCTTGAAGCTGTTCACCCCATGTTCGCGCACCAGCACGCCCATCTCTTCGTGCACGAGGTCCGACCACCAGGTGACGGCCACGTGGAAGCTGTAGTCGCCGGCCGACTTCTCGGCCCAGCCGCGCCACATGCGGTGGGCTTCCAGGAGCGGCTGGCCGGGGTCGGGAATGACGAAGTCGATGATGGTGGTGGTGCCCCCAGCCAGCCCGGCCGCCGTGCCGGTGAAGAAGTCGTCGGCCGTCACCGTGCCCATGAAGGGCAGCTGCATGTGCGTGTGCGGGTCGATCCCGCCCGGCATGACGTACTGGCCGCCGGCGTCGATGACGGTGGCGTTGGGGGGCGCGTCGACTTTCTCGCCCACGGCGACGATGCGCCCGCCGTAGCAGAGCACATCGGCGCGAAAGGCGCGGTCGGCGTTGACGACGGTACCGCCACGGATCAGGATGGACATGGGCAGCTCCTCAACGGGAATTCAATGGCCGTGGCCGTGCGCGGGCCGCAGCGCCGGCGCGGCGGTGCGCTTCATCAGGAGGCCATACACCAGGCCGGAGATCGCCACGCCCACGAACCAGGCGTAGGTGTACAGCGCCTTGAAGCCGGCGCTCACGTCGCCGAACGAATCGGGAAAGGCGGCGTTCAGGAAGCCCGGGATATTGGGCATCACGCCCAGCACGAAGGCCACCAGGGCGGCGACGTTCCAGCCGCCCGTGTAGGTGTAGGCGCCCTGTTCGCGGTACAGGCTGTCCACATCCAGCTGGGTGGCGCGGATGAAGTAGTAGTCGATGATGAGAATGCCCGCGATGGGTCCCAGCAGGGCCGAGTAGCCGATCAGCCAGGTGAAGATATAGCCCTGGGTCGATTCCAGGATCTTCCAGGGCATCATGACGAGCGCCACGCCGGCCGTGATGTAGCCGCCCGTGCGGTAGGAGATGTGGCGCGGGGCCAGCGCGGAAAAATCGTAGGCCGGCCCCACCAGGTTGGCCGCCAGGTTGACGCTGACGGTATCGATCAGCAGCACCACCAGCGCCAGCAGCACGGCCGCGCCGGTCATGCGGCTGGCCAGGTCCACCGGGTCCCAGATGGCCTTGCCGTACAGGACCACGGTGGCGGACGTGACGATCACCGCCAGCAGGGCCAGGAGGCCCATCGGCACCGGCAGGCCGATTGACTGGCCCACGACCTGGTCGCGCTGCGAGCGCGCAAAGCGGGTGAAGTCGGGGATGTTCAGCGCCAGCGTGGCCCAGAAGCCCACCATGGCGGTGAGCGACGGCCAGAACTCGTGCCAGAACTGCCCGGCCTTCTTGCCGCCTTCGACGAACTGCGAGGGCTGGTCGAGCAACGGCCCGAAGCCGCCGGCCTTGTTGTACACCCAGCCGAGCAGCACGAAGCAGATCACGATCTTGAGCGGCGCGGTCCAGGTTTCCAGTTTGCGGATCGATTCCATGCCGTGCACGATGTACCACATCTGAATCGCCCAGAAAATCAGGAAGCAGGCCAGCTGGCCGAAGCTGATGCCCAGGCCGGCGATCCTGGTGCCGCCGATGTCGTGCCCGGCCATCACGCCTGCCAGCGTATAGATCATGCTGCCGCCGAACCAGGTCTGGATGCCGTACCAGCCGCAGGCGACGATGGCGCGCATCAGCGCCGGCAAGCGCGCGCCCACCGTGCCGAAGCTGGCGCGCGCCAGCACCGCGTACGGAATGCCGTAGCGCGCGCCGGCATGGCCGATCAGCAGCATGGGAATGAGCACGATGCAGTTCGCCAGCAGCACGGTGAACACCGCCTGCCAGGCCGACATGCCGCCTTCGATCAGGCTGGCCGACAGCGTGTAGGCCGGGATGCACATCACCATGCCCACCCACAGGGCGGCAAAGTGGTACCAGCGCCAATGGCGCTGCGCCGCCGTGGTGGGCGCCAGGTCTTCGTTCGACAGGGTGCTCTGCATGCTTGTCCTTTCTCTCTGTTTCTCTTTCTCTAGGTAAGCGCGGTGTCCAGCGCTTGTGGTGGAACCTCCGCATGCGGATTGCGCGGGTCGCTCGTCCAGTTCATGTAGGGCTTGCCGGTGGCTTGCGGCTGCATGCTGATGCAGCCTTCCACCGGACAGGTGATTTCGCACAAGTTGCAGCCCACGCACTCGGCGCGGATCACTTCGTAGCTGCGCCGGCCGGCCGCATCGACGTGCTGGGCGATGGCCTGGTGCGAGGTGTCCTCGCAGGCGATGTAGCACTTGCCGCAGCCGATGCACTTGGCCGGGTCGATGTGGGCGATGACCTGGTAGTTCATGTCCAGGTATTTCCAGTCGGTCGTGTTGGCCACCGCGCGGCGCGAGAACTCCGCGATGCTGCGGTAGCCCTGCGCATCCATCCAGCGCGACAGCCCGTCCTTCATCTCCTCGACGATGCGAAAGCCGTGCAGCATGGCGGCCGTGCACACCTGCACCGAACCGGCGCCCAGCGCAATGAATTCGGCCGCATCACGCCAGTTCGAAATGCCGCCGATGCCGGAAATCGGCAGGCGGGCCGTGATGGGGTCGCGCGCGATCTCGGCCACCATATTGAGCGCAATGGGTTTGACGGCCGTGCCGCAGTAGCCGCCGTGGGTGCTGGCGTTGCCCACCGCCGGATACGCCACCATGCGGTCCAGGTCCAGGTGGGTGATCGAATTGATGGTGTTAATCAGCGAAACCGCGTCCGCGCCGCCCGCCAGCGCTGCGCGCGCGGGCTTCCTCACGTCGGTGATGTTGGGCGTGAGCTTGACGATCACGGGCAGGCGCGTGTGCTTCTTGCACCAGGCCGTGACCATCTCCACGTATTCGGGCACCTGCCCCACCGCCGAGCCCATGCCGCGCTCGGGCATGCCGTGCGGGCAGCCGAAGTTCAGTTCGATGCCGTCGGCGCCGGTGGCTTCCACGCGCGCCAGCATCGCCGCCCACGGCGCTTCCTCGCACGGCAGCATCAGCGAGACGATGAGCGCGCGGTCGGGCCAATCGCGCTTGACCTGGGTGATCTCGGCCAGGTTCACGTCCAGGCTGCGGTCGGTAATGAGCTCGATGTTATTGAAGCCGATGACTTCGCGCCCTTTGCCGTAGTGGGCCGAGTAGCGCGATGAGACATTCACCGCCGGAGGATCCTCGCCCAGGGTCTTCCACACCACGCCGCCCCAGCCGGCCTCGAAGGCGCGCACCACGTTGTACAGCTTGTCGGTCGGCGGCGCGGAGGCCAGCCAGAAGGGGTTGGGCGACTTGATGCCGCAAAAATCGATGGACAGATCGGCCATGTCAGACTCCTGCTTTCAGATCGTGATGGATGGCCAGCGCCGCCAGCTTGCCATGCTGGACCGCCTGCACCGTCAGGTCCTGGCCCGGCGCCACGCAGTCGCCGCCCGCGTACACGCCCGGCACGCTGGTGCGGAAGGCGCCATCGACCTGGATCTTGTCGCCCGCGCGCGCCACACCTTGGGCCAGCGGGTCGGCTAGCCCAAGCGGGTCGAGCGCCTGGCCGATGGCCTTGAACACGGCGTCGGCCGCCAGCTCGAACGTGTCGCCCGTGCCCTGCAGGCGCCCGTCCTTCAGGTGCGTGGCTTCAAAACGCATGCCGCGCACGCGCCCGCCCGCGTCCAGCATCACCTCGCGGGGCGCGGCCCAGGTGCGGATACGCACCTGATCGAGCAGCGCGATGTGCTGTTCGTGGTGCGTCGCACTCATCGAATCCGCACCACGGCGGTACACCAGCGTGACTTCCTCGGCGCCCAGGCGGCGGATCTGCACCGCCATGTCGATGGCGGTGTTGCCCGCCCCAAGGACGATGGCCCGGCGCGGCACCGGCAGCGCGGCCAGGTCTCCGGCCTGGCGCAGCGCGGCGATATACTGCGTCGCGGCCACCAGCCCGGGCGCATGCTCGCCAGTTAAGCCCAGCGCCCGGCTGGCCGACAGGCCCACGGCGAGGAACACAGCGTCGTACTGGGCGTGCAGGTTCTCCAGATGCAGGTTCTGCCCCAGCGTGTAGCCATGGCGGATATCGATGCCGCCGATCTCCAGCAAAAACGCCACCTCGCGCTGGGCGAAGTCGCCCGGCAGCTTGTAGCGTGCGATGCCGTATTCGTTCAGGCCACCCGGCCGGGGGCGGGATTCGAACACCACCACCTCGTGGCCGAGCATCGCCAGGCGATGCGCGCACGCCAGGCCGGCCGGCCCCGCGCCCACGACCGCTACCTGGCGCCCGGTAGCGGGGGCGCGTTTGAACGGATGGGCGGCAAAGCCCGCATGATCGAGCGCATAGCGCTGCAGCAGGCCGATGCGCACGGGCTGGCCTTCCTGGTCGTGATTACGCACGCAGGCGTCCTCGCACAGGATCTCGGTCGGGCACACGCGCGCGCAGGCGCCGCCGAAGATGTTCTGGCTGAGGATCTTGTGGGCCGCGCCCTGCAGGTTGTGCTCGTGGATCTGGCGGATGAAGCTGGCCACGTCGATGCCCGTGGGGCAGCTGCGCGTGCATGGCGCGTCATAACAGTACAGGCAGCGCGCGCTTTCGATGGCGGCCTGGCGCGGCGTGAGCGGCGGCGCCAGATCGGTGAAGCGCGCCGCCAACTCGGAAGCGGGCAGCGGCGAATGCGCCAGATGAGTGAGCGAACCTGGGTCGAGCGAATCCATCATGGTGCATCCCCCGCTGGTTGGATGAACAATCTTGCGTCTTGTACGCCCCGCTGCTACCGCTTTACTTCGGCTCCGTTACTTCATCTGTGGGAATGCAAATTCCGCGCCCGCGCTGGCGCTGTCCGGCCAGCGCTGCATCACCGCCTTGTGGCGGGTGTAGAAACGCACGCCTTCCGGACCGTAGGCATGATGGTCGCCAAACAGGCTGCGCTTCCAGCCGCCGAAGCTGTTGAAGGCCATCGGCACAGGCAGCGGCACGTTCACGCCCACCCTCCCCGCCTGCGCCTGGCGCACGAACTCGCGCGCCGTGCCGCCGTCGCGCGTGAAGATCGCCACGCCGTTGCCGTATTCATTGGCATTGATGAGGTCGAGGGCGGCCGCCACGCTGGGCGCGCGCACCATGCACAGCACCGGCCCGAAGATCTCTTCGCGGTAGATGCTCATGGCCGGCGTGACCCGATCGAACAGCGTGCCGCCGACAAAAAAGCCATGCGCGCGCCCCGGCACCTGGTAGCCGCGCCCATCCACCAGCAGCTCGGCGCCCTGCTCCACGCCTTCGCCGATCAGGCGCTCGATGCGTTCGCGCGCCTGCTGCGTCACCACCGGGCCCATCTCGGCATCCTTGTCCATGCCGTCGCGGATTTTCAGCGCGCGCGTGCGTTCGGCCAGCACGGGCGCCAGGCGCTCGCCCACGTCGCCCACCGCCACCACCACAGAAATGGCCATGCAGCGCTCGCCGGCCGAGCCGAAGGCCGCGCCCATCAGCGCATCAACCGCCATCTCCAGGTCGGCGTCGGGCATGACCACCATGTGGTTCTTGGCGCCCCCCAGGGCCTGTACCCGCTTGCCCGCCGCCGTGCCGCGCGCGTAGATGTATTCCGCAATCGGGGTCGAGCCAACAAAGCTCACCGCTTCGATCTGCGGATGGTCGAGCAAGGCATCCACGGCCAGCTTGTCGCCCTGGACCACGTTGAACACCCCGTCCGGCAAGCCGGCTTCCTTGAGCAGGCGCGCATGCAGGAGCGAGGCCGACGGGTCGCGCTCGGAAGGCTTCAGCACAAAGGTGTTTCCGCACGCGAGCGCAATCGGGAACATCCACATCGGCACCATGACGGGGAAGTTGAACGGCGTGATGCCGGCCACCACGCCCAGCGGCTGGCGCATCGACCAGGCATCGATGCCGCGCGCGATCTGGTCGGTGAATTCGCCCTTGAGCAAATTCGGAATGCCCACCGCGAACTCCACCACTTCGATCCCGCGCGCGACTTCCCCTTTCGCGTCAAGGAAGGTCTTGCCGTGTTCGCGCGTGACCATCGCGGCAAAGGTGTCGGCATGCGCCTGGCACAGTTCCAGGTAGCGCAGCAGCACGCGGGCGCGCGCCAGCGGGGCCATGCTGGCCCAGGCCGGGAATGCCGCCGCGGCGGTGGCCACCGCACGGTCCACTTCCTCGCGGCTGGCCAGGGCCACACGCGCGCACGGTTCGCCCAGCGCCGGGTTGTAGACGTCGGCGAAGCGCCCGCTGGACGCCTCCACCGGCTGGCCGCCGATGAAATGGCTGATGGTCTCGATGTGATGGCGCATGGTCAGTCCAGGTTGCGAATGATAGTGGCGAGCTTGCCGAACAGTTCATCGATATGCTGCTTTTCCAGCGTCAAGGGCGGCGACAGCGCGATGGTGTCGCCCGTCACGCGAATGAGGACCCCTTCGGCAAACGCCTGCCTGAAGGCGGCGAACGCCCGCGCGCTGGGTTTGCCGGGAATGCCGGCCAGCTCGATGCCCGCCACCAGGCCCAGGTTACGCAGGTCGATCACGTGCGGCAGGCCGCGCAGCGAATGCACGGCATCGGCCCAGTAGTCTTCCATCGATGCGGCGTGTTCGACCAGGCCCTCTTCGCGGAACACTTCCAGCGTGGCCAGCGACGCCGCGCACGCCACCGGGTGGCCGGAATAGGTGTAGCCGTGAAAGAGCTCGATGCCGGGCGGCGCATCCATGAATGCGTCATGGATGAACTTCTTGGAGAACACGGCGCCCATGGGGATGGTGCCGTTGGTGATGCCCTTGGCGCAGGTGACCATGTCCGGCTCGACCTGGAAACGGTCGAACGCGAACGGCGCGGCCAGGCGGCCAAAGCCAGTGATGACTTCATCGAAGATCAGCAGGATGCCATGCTTGGTGCACAGCTCGCGCAGGCGCTGCAGGTAGCCCTTGGGCGGCAGGTACCAGCCCGCGGAACCCGCGACGGGCTCGACGATGATGGCCGCGACGTTGCTCGGGTCGTGCAGCGGCAGGATGCGCTGCTCCAGCTCCAGCAG
>JBKHWY010000029.1:0-16921 GCA_046566285.1 Gammaproteobacteria bacterium
CGCCCCACCGCCTCCGTTCATCCCGCCGGTCGAAGTTAACGTACAACAAACGCCGCAGCAGCCGAACCCGATCGCAGCTTCGACTTCGCAAGCGCCGGCGAACACCGACATCCGCCCAGCTCCGCCGGCCCAGCCGGCGCCGGCCCCGGCGGCCAATCCGAATCCGGTGCGCATCCCAGCAGTGGCCGATTTCAACACTTGCGCAAAACCAGAGTGGCCTAAAGCCTCCCTGCGCAACGAAGAAACCGGCACCGTCACGCTGTCGTTCCTGATTGGTACCGACGGTCGTGTGGCTGACTCCAAGATCGTGAAGTCGAGCGGCTTCCGTGACCTGGACAAGGCAGCGCTGGCTGGTATCAGTAAATGCCGCTTCAAACCCGGCATGGTCGATGGCAAGCCGGAACAAGCGTGGATGCAAATGCAGTACGTCTGGACGCTGGAGTAAAAACCGAGACGGCTTTGAGTCTCACACTGTGATTTTCGTTGTCATTATGCTCAGCGAACTGATTATTTTATAAATTTGGAGGAAGCATGTTTAAGAATACCCGTTTGTCCGCTGTCATGGCGGCTGTCCTGTTCTCGGTTTCGGCAGCCGCAGCGCTGGTGTCCACCCCAGCGTTCGCCGACGCGCCAGCTGCCCCGGCCGCCGCGCCGGCAGCGCCGGCCGCTGAAGCGCCAGCAGCTCCGGCAGCGGACGCAGCAGCAGCGCCAGCCGCCGACGCGGCCGCTCCTGCAGCAGCCGGCGGTGCCGCTGCCACCGAAGAAGTGCACAACCCCTTCGGTTTCGAAGCCGTCTGGAACGGCGGTATGGTTCCCCGCGTTACCCTGATCATCATGGCCATCATGTCGATGGGTTCGTGGTACATCATCATCACCAAGCTGATCGACCAGTCGAAGATCTTCAAGCAGTCGAAAGAAGCCCAGCAGAAGTTCTGGAAAGCCTCCTCGATCGCTGCCGGCTCGGCAACCCTGAAGGAAGGCAGCCCATTCCGCTTCATCGCTGAATCCGGCACCAAGGCCACCCAGCACCACGACGGCGCCCTGCTCGAGCAGATCGACCTGTCGACCTGGGTCACCATGTCGATCCAGCGCGCTGTTGACAAGGTTCAGTCGCGTCTGCAAGACGGCCTGTCGTTCCTGGCAACCGTGGGTTCGACCGCACCGTTCATCGGTCTGTTCGGTACCGTGTGGGGTATTTATGGTGCACTGACCAACATCGGTATGACCGGTAACGCGTCGATCGACAAGGTGGCAGGTCCTGTGGGTGAAGCGCTGATCATGACCGCAATCGGTCTGGCAGTGGCAGTTCCTGCGGTTCTGGGCTACAACTGGCTGGTGCGTCGTAACAAGACCGCAATGGAAGACATCCGTTCGTTCTCGGCTGACGTGCACTCGGTGCTGATCTCGGGCGCCATGGCGACCTCGGAAGCCGCCCGTGCCGCCGGCGCTAAAAAGATTGGATAAATCATGTCGATGAGTGTCGGCTCCGATAGCGGAGGCGAAGATGCAGTCATGTCGGAAATCAACACGACGCCCCTCGTGGACATCATGTTGGTTCTGCTGATCATCTTCCTGATTACGAGTCCGGTGGTTCTGAAGCTGCAAAAGATCGAACTGCCGAAAGAAACCAACCAGGCCATCAAGCCTACGCCCGAAGACGTGAACATCGTCGTCAACAAAGACGGCGAGATGTACTGGAACCAAACCAAGCTGGAAAACTCTGACGCCCTGTTCGAATTCCTGAAGAAGGAATCGGTCAAGCTGCCCCAACCTAAGGTGCATGTGCGCGGCGATCAGGAAACCCGCTACGAGTTCATCGGTAAGGTCATCTACACGGCACAGCGGGCTGGGATTCAGAAGGTCGGTTTCGTCACCGAACCACCTGACCGAGGCTAATGTCCTTCTCCGCAGCCGGCCTGGGGTCGGTTGCGGAGGGATCCCAAGATTTGAAGGGAATACACAATGAGTATGAGTGTCGGAAGTTCTGGCGGCGGCGCTGATCCAGAACCAATGATGGAAATGAACATGACACCCTTGATCGACGTGATGTTGGTCTTGATTATCATGTTGATTATCACGATTCCAAAGCAGAACCACTCGGTCAACCTGAACATGCCAGTCGGTCCCTCTTCTCCTCCTACCAAGGAGCCAGTTGTGGTGACGATTGACGTGGACTTCGACGGCACCATCCTGGTGGATAACGTCGTGGTACCAGACCGGGCCACGCTGGAACAGAAAATGGCAGCGATCGCTTCGCAGCCTGACCAGCCTGAAGTTCACCTGCGGCCTAACAAGCTGGTGTCTTACAAGTACGTCGCGGGCGTCATGGCAACGGCCCAACGTCTTGGCGTCACCAAGATCGGCATGGTCGGCAACGAACAGTTCCAATAATCGTTTTTGACTACCAGACACGGCAGGTAACCCCTGCCGTGTCTGCTTTTGACTGAAAGATTTCCAATGATCAAGAAACGTCTCGCTCACCTCGGCCTTGCCATGGCCGCAATTGGCTTTACCGCAGCAACCCCATTGCTGGGCCTCTCCACCGCCGTCGCCGCCGAAACCGTGCGCCCGGCCGTTGGTGCCCCACTGCAGCAAGCGCAGACGCTGATGAAGCAGGGAAAACACAAGGAAGCCCTGGCCAAACTGCGTGAGGCAGACTCCGTCAGCGGCAAGACCGCCAACGAAAGCTACCTGATCGAGCGCGTGCGCGCCGCGGCAGCTTCCCAGGCAGGCGACTACACCACCGCTGCCAAATCGTTTGAATCCCTGCTCGACTCCGGCCGCCTGGGCGCCAGCGAGAAAAAGAATTTCGAAGAAGGCCTGATCGGCATCTACATTCGCGCCAAGGACTACGGCCGGGCCAACGCCGCCATCCAGAAAGCCCTGAAGGACGGCAACGATCCGAAACTGCGCAATTACCTGATCCAGAACTACTTCTTCCAAGGTAACACCAAGGCCCTGTCGGATGAACTGGCCAATATGGAAAAAGCCGGCCGTACGCCGACCGAAGACCAGTACGGCATGCTCGCCAACCTGTACAACAAGAACGGCGACAAGGTGGGCTACGCCAACGTGATCGAGAAGCTGGCCGCCAGCTATCCGAAGGCCAACTACTGGACCGACCTGCTGAACCGCGTGACCTCCAAGCCCGGCTTTAACAACCGCCTGGCCCTGGACGTCTACCGTCTGCGTTTCGCGGCCAACCTGCTGAAAAAGCCCAACGAGTACATGGAAATGGCGCAGCTGTCGCTGCAAGCCAAGGCGCCTGCCGAAGCGGTCAAGATCGTCAACCAGGGTTACAAGAACGGCGTACTGGGCGTGGGCGCGGAAGCCGCCCGTCACCAGCGTCTGAAAGACCTGGCCGAGAAGACCCTGGCCGAGGACAACAAGAACCTGGCCGCCAACGAAGCTGCCCTGGTCAAGGCCAAGGACAACGACGGCTTGCTGGCCCTGGGCTACGCGCTGGTCCAGGACGGCAAGGCCGACAAGGGCCTGTCCCTAATGGAAGCGGCCGCGAAGGCGACCGACCTGCGCAATCCGGAAGACGCCAAGCTGCGCCTGGGCGAAGCCTACGCCGCCGCCGGCAAGAAGCAGCAAGCCATCAGCGTGCTCAAGACCGTGCGCGGTACCGACGGCACCGCCGACCTGGCCCGCTACTGGACCATGATCATCAACAAGCCAATGGCTGGCTGATCTGACGCCCGCGATTCCCAGGCTTGGCTGAACAAAAGCGCTGTCTGCATCCCGCAGGCAGCGCTTTTTTGCTTCTGGTCTCCACGCCATGCCCTGCCCGGCGCGCCGTCCCGGCAGCGCTGCGCGCAGTTAGCCGTATAATCTTGTCTTTCGTCTGTTTCATAGAAGTACTCACCCTCTGCCCATGAAGGTTTTTCGCGGACTTCCCAACGACCGTGCCCGTGCCCCCTGCGCGCTCACGATCGGCAACTTCGACGGCGTCCATCGCGGCCACCAGGCCCTGCTGGCGCGTGTGCGCGCCGCTGCCGACAGCCTGGGCCTGGAAGCGGCCGTGATGACGTTCGAACCCCATCCGCGCGAATTCTTCGCCCAGGCCAGCGGCGACCTGTCGCGCGCACCCAGCCGCATCGCCAACCTGCGCGACAAGCTTCAGTCGCTGTCGAATGCCGGCATCGACCGCGTGATCGTGGAACACTTCAATGCCCATTTCGCCAGCATCACCCCCAGCGATTTCACCGAACGTGTGCTGGTCGACGGCCTGCACGTCAAATGGCTGATGGTGGGCGACGACTTCTGCTACGGCGCCCGCCGCGCCGGCACGGTGGCCATGCTCAAGGAAGCCGGGCGCCGCCACGGCTTTCAGGTGGAAACCCTGCCGACCGTGATGCATGGGCAAGAGCGCATCTCGTCGTCCGCCGTGCGCGCCGCGCTGGCGGCCGGCGACTTCGCCCAGGCCAAGCAATTGCTCGGGCACGGCTACGCGATTTCGGGCCACGTGATCCATGGCCAGAAGCTCGGCCGCACCCTGGGCTTTCCCACCCTGAACCTGCGCGTGGCGCACCGCCCCGCCCTGGCGGGCGTCTTCATCGTCCAGGTGCATGGCCTGGCGCCCACTCCACTGCCGGCAGTGGCCAGCCTGGGCGTGCGCCCCACCGTGGACGACAGCGGCCGCATGCTGCTGGAAGTGCATGTGTTCGACTATGCCCAGCAGTGCTACGGCAAGATCGCGCGCGTCGAATTCCTTGAAAAACTGCGCGACGAAGAAAAATACACCGACCTTGCCACCCTGACGGCGGCCATCGAACGCGACTGCGAGCAAGCCCTGGCCTACTTCCGCCGTGCCGGCGCGCAAACGGCGACGGATCGAATTTGACGGCCCCTCGGCACTTGCCGCCCCGTCACCGCGAATACTAGAAGCAACACATTAAAGAACAGACATGTCCGACACCAACAAACCCACGCAGTCCCAGCCCAAAGCCGCCAAGAAGCCCGACAGCAAGTACCCGGTCAACATGACCGACACCCCCTTCCCCATGCGCGGCGACCTTGCCAAGCGCGAACCGGGCTGGGTCAAGCAATGGCAGGACAAGAAGATCTATGAGCGCGTGCGCAAGGCCGCCAAGGGCCGCCCGATGTTCGTGCTGCACGACGGCCCGCCCTACGCCAACGGCGACATCCACATCGGCCATGCGCTCAACCACACGCTCAAGGACATGGTCGTCCGCACCCAGACCCTGCTCGGCAAGGACGCGCCTTACGTGCCCGGCTGGGACTGCCACGGCCTGCCGATCGAATGGAAGATCGAGGAGCAGTATGGCAAGGGCCTGCCGACGGCGGAAGTGCTGGCCAAGTCGCGCGCCTATGCGGCCGAACAGATCGAGCGCCAGAAGAAGGACTTCATCCGCCTGGGCGTGCTCGGCGAATGGGACAACCCGTACATGACCATGAACTTCAGCAATGAAGCCGACGAGATCCGCGCGCTTGGCACCATCCTGGAAAAGGGCTATGTGTATCGCGGCCTGAAGCCGGTGAACTGGTGCTTTGACTGCGGCTCGGCGCTGGCCGAAGCGGAAGTCGAATACCAGGACAAGCGCGACCCGGCCATCGACGTCGGCTTCGCCTTTACCCAGCACGACAAGCTGGCTGCCGCCTTCGGCCTGCCCGCGCTGCCGGCCGGCGATGGCTTCATCGTCATCTGGACCACCACGCCCTGGACCATCCCGGCCAACCAGGCCTTGAACGTCAATCCCGAAGTGACCTACGCGCTGGTGCAGACCACTCGCAACGGTAAACCCCTCCTGCTGATCCTGGCCGCCGACCTGGTGGCGTCCTGCCTGCAGCGCTACAAGCTCGAAGGCGAAGTGCTGGCCACCGCGCCCGGCGCGGCGCTGGACGGCATCGCCTTCCGCCATCCGCTGCATGCGCGCGACGCTTTCTACGACCGCCTGTCGCCGGTGTACCTGGCCGACTACGTCACCACCGAGAGCGGCACCGGCGTGGTGCACTCGGCCCCGGCCTACGGCCAGGACGACTTCATCTCGTGCAAGGCGCACGGCATGAAGGACAACGAGATCCTGACGCCCGTGATGGGCGACGGCCGCTTCGCCTCCACCCTGCCCCTGTTCGGCGGCCTGACCATCTGGGAAGCCAGTTAGCCCATCTGCGCGGCGCTCACCGAAGCGGGCGCGCTGTTCGAACTGAAGATGTTCGACCACAGCTACATGCACTGCTGGCGCCACAAGACCCCGATTGTCTACCGCGCCACCAGCCAGTGGTTCGCCGGCATGGACATCACGCCCAAGGACGGCGGTCCCAGCCTGCGCCAGAGCGCGCTGGCCGGCATCGAGCAAACCCGGTTCTTCCCCGCCTGGGGCCAGGCGCGCCTGCACGGCATGATCGAGAACCGTCCCGACTGGACGCTGTCGCGCCAGCGCCAGTGGGGCGTGCCGATGGCCTTCTTCATCCACAAGGAGACCGGGGAGCTGCATCCGCGCACGCCGGAACTGCTCGAGCAGGTGGCCCAGCGCATCGAAGCGGGCGGCATCGACGCCTGGCTGCAGCTCGACCCTGCCGAACTGCTGGGCGAGGACGCGGCCATCTATGAAAAGAACAAGGACACGCTGGACGTCTGGTTCGATTCCGGCACCACCCACCAAACGGTGCTGCGCGGCTCGCACGCGGGCCAGTCGCACTTCCCGGCCGACCTGTACCTGGAAGGCTCGGACCAGCACCGCGGCTGGTTCCATTCGTCCCTGCTGACGTCCTCCATGCTGAACGGGCAGCCGCCCTACAAGGCGCTGCTCACGCACGGCTTCACGGTGGACGCGGAAGGACGCAAGATGTCCAAGTCGCTGGGCAACACGCTGGCGCCCCAGCAGATCTCCGATACCTTGGGCGCCGACATCCTGCGCCTGTGGGTCGCCTCGACCGACTACACGGGCGAACTGGCCATGTCGGAAGAGATCCTGAAACGCGTCACGGAAGCCTACCGGCGCATCCGCAACACCCTGCGCTTCCTGCTGGCGAATACCTCGGACTTCGACCATGCGCGCCACGCCGTGCCGGTGGCCGAGCTGTTCGAGATCGACCGCCATGCGATCGCCGCCATGGACCAGCTGCAGCAGGACGTGGCCGGCCACTACGAGCGCTTCGAGTTCCATCCCATCGTCGCGCGCCTGCAGAATTACTGCTCGGAAGACCTGGGCGGCTTCTATCTCGACATCCTGAAGGACCGCCTGTACACCAGCGGCGTGGATTCCGTCGCGCGCCGCTCGGCCCAGACCGCGCTGTGGCACCTGACCCAGTCGCTGCTGCGCCTGATGGCGCCGATCCTGTCCTTCACCGCCGAGGAAGCCTGGGCCGTGTTCGCCGGCGAGGCCTATGCCGCCAGCGACGAGACCATCTTCACCCAGACCTGGTGGCAACTACCCCAGGTGCCCGACGGCGCGGCGCTGTTGGCCAAGTACGACGCCCTGCGCGCCGTGCGCGCCGACGTCATGAAGGAGCTCGAGGAAGTGCGCGCCTCCGGCGCCATCGGCTCGTCCTTGCAGGCAGAATTGACCATCCGCGCCGCCGGCGACAAGTACGCTCTGCTGGCCAGCCTGGGCGAAGACTTGAAGTTCGTGTTCATCACCTCGGGCGTCACGCTGGTGCAGGTGGACGGCGCCGAGCAGGAAGCGGTGCTGGTGGCCGCGTCCAGCCAGGCCAAGTGCGAGCGCTGCTGGCACTACCGTCCTGACGTCGGCAGCCACGCCGAGCACCCGGGCCTGTGCGGCCGCTGCTTTGCCAACCTGTTCGGCCAGGGCGAAGCACGGTCTTTCGCATAAGCCTCCCGAGACGCCCGACACCACTCACCCGACAACAAAAACAATCCATGGCCACCAAGAAGAAAGCAATCTTTTCATCCGCTTCCAAGAGTTCCGGCACGCTGGCGCCATGGCTCGGCGTCGCCTTCATCGTCGTGCTGTGCGACCAGCTCAGCAAGATCCTCGTCAACCGCCTGTTCGTGTACGGCGAAACGCGCCCGGTGACCTCGTTCTTCAACCTGGTGCTGGCCTACAACCGCGGCGCCGCCTTCAGTTTCCTCAACAATGAAACCGGCTGGCAGCGCTATCTCTTCACCGGCATTGGCGTGGCCGCCGTCATCTTCATCATCTACCTGCTGCGCCGGCACTCCGGCCAGCGCCTGTTCTGCTGGGCCCTGGCGCTGATCATGGGCGGCGCGGTCGGCAACGTCATCGACCGCATCGCCTACGGCCATGTGATCGACTTCCTCGACTTCCATTTCGGCGCGCTGGGCCACTTCCCCGCCTTTAACATCGCCGACACCGCCATCACCATCGGCGCCATCCTGTTCGTGTTCGACGAACTACGGCGGGTCAACAAGCATTAGTCGGAAATCACCTGGAACGCAGACGCAAACAACAGGAGCCACGTCCATGACCATGGATTTGCAGGATAAGAAAATCGTGCTGGGCCTGTCCGGCGGCGTCGCCTGCTACAAGGCGGCGGAGCTGTGCCGGGCGCTCGCGCGCGAAGGCGCCAGCGTGCAGGTCGTGATGACCGAGGCGGCCACCCACTTCATCACGGCCGTGACGATGCAGGCGCTGTCCGGCAACCCCGTGTACCTGGACCAGTGGGACGGGCGCGAGGCCAACAACATGGCCCACATCAACCTCACGCGCGACGCCGACGCCGTGCTGGTGGCGCCCTGCTCGGCCGACTTCATGCGCAAGCTGGCCCATGGCGTGTGCGACGACCTGCTGTCCACCCTGTGCCTGGCGCGCCCGCACGGTGTGCCTTTGCTGGTCGCCCCGGCGATGAATGTGGAGATGTGGCAGAACCCCGCCACCGCCCGCAATGCGGCGCAGTTGCGCGCCGACGGCATTGGCCTGTTCGGCCCTGCCGCCGGCGAACAGGCATGCGGCGAAGTGGGTCTGGGCCGCATGCTCGAGCCCCTGGACCTGCTGGAAGAACTGGTGGCCTCGTTCCAGCCCAAGGTCCTGCAGGGCAAGCGCGTCCTGATTACCGCCGGGCCCACTTTTGAGGCCATCGACCCGGTGCGCGGCATCACCAATCTCTCATCCGGCAAGATGGGCTACGCGGTGGCGCGCGCGGCGCGCGAAGCCGGCGCCGACGTCACGTTGGTGTCCGGCCCCACCACCCTACCGACCCCGCACGGGGTGCGCCGCATCGACGTGCAAAGCGCGCAACAGATGCACGATGCCGTGATGGCGGCCGTCGGCGGCCAGCACATCTTCATCGGCGTGGCGGCGGTGGCCGACTGGCGCGTCGTCAACGCCAGCGACCAGAAAATGAAAAAGCAGGATGGCGGCGCCCCGCCCACCCTGATCTTCGAACAGAACGCCGACATCCTTGCCTCGGTCGCGGCCACCACCTCGCTGTCCGGCTGGCCGTATTGCGTGGGCTTCGCGGCCGAATCGGAAAACCTGGTGCAGTACGGCGCCGTCAAGCGCGAGAAGAAAGGCATCCCGCTCCTGGTGGGGAACATCGGCCACCATACCTTCGGCGCGGACGACAACACCATCGTGCTGTTCGACGAAACCGGCCACACCGTGCTGCCGCGCGCCGACAAGCTCACGCTGGCGCGCCAGCTGATTTCCGAAATCGCCAAGCGCCTCGACCAGCGCTCGCTCCTGAAATAGTCACAGCCTATCGCCCGAAGTTATGAAGACCATCGACATCAAGATCCTCGACGCGCGCATGAAAGACCAGCTGCCGCAGTACGCCACCGCCGGCAGCGCAGGCCTGGACCTGCGCGCCTGCATCGACGCGCCGCTCACCATCGAAGCCGGCCAGACGGTGCTCATTCCCACCGGCCTGGCCATCCATCTGGCCGATCCCGGCTATGCCGCCATGATTCTTCCGCGTAGCGGCATGGGCCACAAGAACGGCATCGTTCTGGGGAATCTGGTAGGCTTGATCGATTCCGACTATCAGGGTCAATTGATGGTCTCGACCTGGAATCGCGGCCATGCCGCATTCACCCTGCAGCCGATGGAGCGCCTGGCCCAGCTGGTCGTCGTGCCGGTGCTGCAGGTCGGCTTCAATGTGGTCGAGGAATTCGACAGCACCGAGCGCGGCGCCAACGGATTCGGAAGCACCGGCAAACAATAACGCGCTGTCGGCGCCAACAATAAAAATATGGAGAAGTCTATGTCCCGCATCATTCGCGCGCGCTCATCTCTCGCCGCCGTCCCGGCGCTTGCAATGGCGCTCATCCTGTCCGCCTGTACCACGCCCCCGCCCGTCCAGCAGGCACCCACGCCCCAGGCGCCGGTGCAGCCCGCCCCCGAGCCCGCGCCGGCGCTGCCACCGCGCCTGGCGCTGGCGGCCGACACGCTCACCCGCATGGCCGCCCTGCAAGACCGCCTGTACCGCGTGGCCGCGCCGCTTCTGATCAACAACGCGGAACTGTGCAAATCGCACGCCCGCAACCTGCTCGGCTTCACGGCTAAGAACCGCTACTCCTACCCGGGCGAATACAACGAGGCCGCGCACGCCGCCTTCGGCATGGGCGACCGTCTGCAGGTCACGGGCGTGCTGGCCAACAGCGGCGCCGCCAAGGCCGGCCTGCAGCGCGGCGACGGCCTGATCTCGGCCAACGGCAAGGCCCTGCCCACCGGCGCCAACGCGTCCACCCTGGCCGGCTCGGTGTTCGGTCCCCTGGTCAGCACCCAGGCCAGCATCGACATGAAGATCGAGCGCGACGACAAGGTGCGCCAGGTCAGCGTGCCAGTCACGCGCGCCTGCGGCTTCGGCGTTGAACTGGGCAATGCGGACAACATCAATTCGTATGCGGATGGCCAGCGCGTGATGGTCACGCGCGGGATGATCGGCTTTACCCAGAGCGATGAGGAACTGGCCTACCTGCTGGCCAAGGGCATGGCGCACAATATCCTCAACCACGCCGGCAGCCAGCGCAATGCCAGCACCATCGGCAGCATCATCGACAACCTGATGAGCGTGCGCCCGGATACCTCCATGCTGATCGGCAGCGGCGGCATCAAGGCCATGCCCGAGAACCTGGATGCGGCGGCCGACAACCTGAGCCTCTACCTCCTGGTAAGGGCCGGCTACAGCATCGACCGCGTGGGCGCGTTCTGGAAGCGCCTGGCCAGCAGCTATCCGTCCACGGTGCTGAACGGCTACGTGGCCAACCACCCGGGCACGGAGCGCCGCCTGGCTGCCATCGAGAAGGCGACGGCCGACATCAAGGCCAAGCAGAGCGCGAAGAAGCCGCTGGTGCCGTAAGCGCACGGGAACAACGAAGCAATGAACAAAAAGGGCAGGCGCCGCAAGGGCCTGCCCTTTTTTTCCGCCCGTTCAGCCGGGGAAGTTGGGGAAGTATTTCGCCATCACCCAGGTGAGCAGCACGCAGAACACCATCACGGCCAACAGCACCAGCAGCAGCCTGCCGAACTTGGGCGAGCCGGCATCGTTTTCTGTATGATTGTCCATCCTCCCAGTATATGCGATCCATGGACAGCATCGACCTCGAAGTATTGAAGACCGCCTCAAACTGGGTCGCCGACGGCCATGGCTGCGAGCTGGTCACGGTGGTCAAGACCTGGGGATCGAGCCCGCGCCCCATCGGCGCGCTGCTGGCCATCTGCGACGATGGCCGGGTGGTCGGTTCGGTGTCGGGCGGCTGCATCGAGGACGACCTGATCGCGCGCGTGCGTGAGCATGGCATCACCCGCAGGGCGCCGGAACTGGTCAGCTATGGCATCAGCGCCGACGAAGCCCATCGCTTTGGCCTGCCGTGCGGCGGCACCATCGAACTGGCCATCGAACCGCTGTCCTCCGCCAGCCGCATCGACGAGCTGCTGGCCTGCCTGGACCGCCACCAGCTGGTCGAGCGCCGCCTGGACCTGGACAGCGGCGTCGTGACCATCACCCCCGCCCAGCCGGGCGCGGTGCAGCGCATGGAGGACCGCCAGCTGGTCACCCTGCACGGCCCGCGCTGGCGCCTGTTCATCATCGGCGCCGGGCAGCTCTCGCGCTTTCTGGCGCAGATCGCCAGCGCCATGGATTACTACGTCACCGTGTGCGACCCGCGCGAGGAATACCGCGCCGGCTGGCAGCTCCCGGGCGTCAAGCTGGTGCACATGATGCCCGACGACCTGGTGCAGGAAGCCCGCCTGGATGGCCGCAGCGCCGTCGTCGCGCTCACGCACGACCCCAAGCTCGATGACCTGGCCCTGATGGAAGCCTTGAAGTCCGATGCCTTCTACGTGGGCGCGATCGGCTCGCGCGTGAACAATGCCAAGCGGCGCGAACGCCTCAAGCTGTTCGACCTGACCGACGCCCAGCTGGCGCGCCTGCATGGCCCGATTGGCCTGTACATCGGCAGCAAGACGCCGGCCGAAATCGCCATCTCCATCATGGCCGAACTGACGGCCGTGAAGAACGGCGTGCCGGCCGGCTTGCAGGTGCGCCACGCCGAGGCGCTGGGCTGAGCATGGAACTGGCCATTCCTCTCCCACCCGGCTATCGGATCGACGACGCGCTGGGCTTTCATGCACGCGACCTGGAAGCGGTGGCCGAGCAGGTGGGCCCGGGATGGCTGCGCAAGGGCGTGCTGCTGGACGGCGTGCCGGTGGCGCTGGGCGTGGTCTTCGAGGACGGCCAGGCGCGCTACATCATCGACGCCGATGGCCCCATCACCCCAACGGTGGAAGCGCTGGCGCGCGAAGCCTTGACCAGCATGCTGGCCCTGCGCATCGACCCGGCGCCATTTCTGCTTGCTGTGGCCGGCGACCCCGTGCTGGGGCCCGTGGCCCTGCACCAGCCGCAGCTGCGCATCGTGCAGTCGGCCAGCATCTTCGAGGCGCTCACCTGGGCCATCATGGGCCAGCAGATCAACCTGTCGTTTGCCATCGCGCTGCGCCGCACCTTCATCCAGCAGGCCGGGCGCCGCCACAGCACGGGCTTGTGGTGCTATCCCGAGCCGCGCGACGTGGCGCGCCTCGACCTGGCCGAACTCACGACGCGCAAGTTCTCGCGCGCCAAGGCCGAGACCTTGCAGCGCGTGGCCATGCTGGCCGACGGCGGCCTGCTCGACCTCGGCCATGCGGTGGACATCGAGGCGGCCTGCGCCCAGCTGCTGGCCATCAAGGGCGTGGGCCCGTGGACGGTCAACTACGCCCTGTTGCGCGGGTATGGCTATCCCGACTGTTCGCTGGAAGGCGACGTGGCCATCCGCAGCGCCTTCCAGCGCCTGCTGGGCGAGGACAGCAAGCCCGACATGGCGCGCACCGCCGCCCTCCTGGCCGCCTACCGGCCGCATCGCACCATGGCCGCCGCCCACCTGTGGGCCAGCCTGTCGATGACCAATGCCTGACTTTAGGTGACAACACCGCTTGACCCTGACGCGGCGTCAGGCTTCAAAGTGGCCACACGCATGAACGAGGAGCAGACCATGAAATTGAAAATCGGCGAACTGGCCAGCCGCACCGGCATCACGGTGCGCACACTGCACCATTACGACGACATCGGCCTGCTCCGGCCGTCCGCGCGCAGCGATGCCGGTTACCGCCTGTATGACGACAACGACCTCCAGCGCCTCCAGCAGGTACAGGTGCTGCGCCGTTTCGGCATGCCGCTGGCGGACATCGGCACCTTCCTGGCCAGTCCCGATGCACGCCTGCTCGATATCGTCGAGCGCCAGCTTGAGGTTCTCGATCGTCAGATCGACGAAGCGGCCCAGCTGCGCAGCCAGCTGCTGCGATTGCGCACGCAGATCACGCAAGGCGACGCGCCGGACCTGGCTGTTTGGCGAACCACTTTGGAGCACATGACCATGTTTGACAAATACTTTACCCAGGACGAATTGCGCCAGCTGCCCTTCGCGCAGCAGGACCCTGCCTCCACCCGGCAATGGCAGTCGCTGGTGGCGCGCGCGCAGCAGATGATCGATGCAGGCGTGGCGCCCGCCAGCGATGAAGCGCGCCAGCTGGCGCGCGAATGGATGATCGCGCTGGAACGCGACAGCGGCGGCAATCCGGAATTCGCCATGCGCGTCACCCACATGCACGACCAGGAGCCCGCGCTGCGCAAACAAAAGGGCCTGACGCATGCATTGCAAGCCTTCGTGATGGAAGCCTTCACGCAGTTCCGCCTGGGCCTGTTCCAGCCCTACTTGAGTGCCGAGGAATTCGCCTTCATGAACGCGCACTATCGCGATCGCGGGACCGAATGGCCGGGTCTGATCGCGCGGGTGCGCGCCGCCCACCTGGAAGCCAAGCCACCCGGCCATCCCGACACGCAGGCGCTGATGCGCCAATGGATGGACCTGACCCGCTCGTACGCGGGGGACGATCCGGCCACCCATAAGAAAGTGCGCACGGCCATCGAAAGCGAGCCGGATCTCTTGATCGGCAGCTGGATCACGGACGAGCTGCGCGCCTACCTGGGCGCCGCCATGGCAGTGGCGCGCGCGGGCAGCGGCCCCGCCACGGCGCCGGCGCGCTGACAGCGCACGAGAGGCTCGGCGTTTCTGCACGACACCAGTCGTGCATCAAACTCTGCTATTCTGGCATTCCTGTCAACTTATCATTCTTGATACCGCCATGCCGCGTCTCTCGACTTTCGTTCTGCCCTTGCTCATTGCTGCCAGCCTGTCGGCTTGCAAGCGCCACTCCCCTGCCACGCCCGAGGCCGCCAACCAGAGCGCCGCCAGCGCGGCAGCGCCAGCGGCCCCGGCTGCGGATGCACCGGCGCCCGCCGCGCCCGCTGCTGCGGCCACCGCGCAAGCGCCCGCCGTCAAGCCTTTCGACCTGCAATCCGTTCCGGTGACCACCAAGACCCTGCCGCCGTTTCCCTACGTGGCCACGCCGTCCGAGTTAAACAAGGACCAGGTGTACATCGAAAAGGACACCGAATTCGACCGCGCCTACGTGGTCGCCGGCCAGGAATTCCGTCCTGTCGAAGGCCGCGTCCTGCACCGCAATTTCTTCCTGCATGAACTGAAATGGTCGCCGCTGGCGGCGCACCGCAACTACGAGACGGCCCTGAAAGCGCTGGGTGGGGTGCGGGTGGACGCGGTGCATCCGGCCGACGACAAGTTCGTCGAACGCAACGGCGGCGACAGCAACCTGGTGTGGAAGCGCATGGGCATCCCCAGCCTCAACCAGGGCACCGATGCCGACGTGCCGGGCTTCGAACAATGGCTGATCCGCACGCCCACCACCAATATCTGGGTATCGTTTTTTGTGCATAACAACGACGGCCAATTCGGCCTGCTGGTGGTGGAAGAGAAAGCGATGAAGCAACTGGTGCAGACGCTGCCGGCTGCGGAACTGTCCAGCGCCTTGCAAAAAGATGGGCACGTCGCGCTCTACCTGAACTTCGATACCGACAGCCAGGTGATTCGCCCGGATAGCCTGCCGGCCGTGGATGAAGTGGTGAAGCTGCTGCAAGGCGAGCCCGACCTCAAGCTGCGCGTGGAAGGCCATACCGACGCGACCGGTGACGCGGCCCACAACCGCAAGCTTTCGCTGGCGCGCGCGCAATCGGTGGTGGCGGCGATCACGGCCAAGCAGATTGCCGCGTCGCGCCTGTCGGCCGTGGGCAAGGGCCCTGACCAGCCGCTGGCCGACAACACCACCGAAGAAGGCAAGGCGAAGAATCGCCGCGTCGAACTGGTGCGGGCCTGACGGCCACTGTTCTGCCCGCTCAAGCGGCGGGCAGGCGGCGTAAAACGAAAACCAAAGTGAAAAAGCCGCTGGATCCTTGCGAACCCAGCGGCTTTTGAAATTTGGTTGCGGGGACAGGATTTGAACCTGTGACCTTCGGGTTATGAGCCCGACGAGCTGCCAGACTGCTCCACCCCGCGTCTGATGTGACCATTATACGGTGCTTTCCGAAATTAGGCAATCTTAATGCCCGGCTTGCGCGCGATAGTCCCGGCAAAAATCTGCCATCCGCCCGATTTCACCGCCAGTTGTTACCGGCCGGTGTTACCGCCCCGCATGCGGCACAGTCCGCGCGATTGGGTGTAAAGTAATCGCTCTATCCCCAACTCATTCCCTGTCGCGTCTTCATGAAATTCTGCTCCGAGTGTGCCCATCCCGTCAGCCTGACCATTCCGGAGGGTGACAACCGGCCGCGCTATGTCTGCCCCGAATGCCTGACCATCCACTACCAGAACCCCAAGCTGGTGGTGGGCTCGATCCCCGTATGGGAGCAGGAGGGCGACCTGGGCATCCTGCTGTGCAAGCGCGCCATCGAGCCGCGTCTGGGCTACTGGACCTTGCCGGCCGGCTTCATGGAGAACGGCGAGACCACCGCCGAAGCGGCCGTGCGCGAAACCGAGGAGGAAGCCGGCGCGAATATCGAGATCGGCCCGCTGTTTTCCATGCTGAACGTGGCGCACGTGCACCAGGTGCACCTGTTCTATCTGGCGCGCCTGCGCGACCTGGACTTCGCGCCCGGCGTGGAAAGCCTCGACGTCAAGCTCGTTACCGAGCGCGACATTCCCTGGAATGAGCTGGCCTTCCCGACGATTCGCAAAACCCTGGAACTGTTCTTCGCCGACCGCGTCAAAATCAGGGAATGCGGCGGAGACTACCGTTTCCACAGCCATGACATCGTGCGCCCGATGAACGTCCCCGTGAGTCTTGAACCATGATTCCCTGGCTTGAATCGAACTCCCCGTTTCCTGACGTATCCGAGGCGCTGACGATGGACGCGCCGGGCCTCCTGGCCGCCGGCGCCGACCTCTCGCCGCAGCGTCTGCTGGCAGCCTACAAGCGCGGCATCTTTCCGTGGTTTTCGGAAGGCCAGCCCATTCTCTGGTGGAGCACCGATCCGCGCATGGTCCTCATGACATCGAACTACAAGATCAGCGACAGCCTGCGCAAGACGCTCAAGAAGGTCGAGCGCAGCATGCGCGAAGGCGGGCCCTTGCAGGTGCGCTTCGACA
>JBKHWY010000030.1:0-16762 GCA_046566285.1 Gammaproteobacteria bacterium
TCTACCTGAACGGCCTCGTCCAGGCCGAACCGGCCGTGCGCAATGCCATGTTGGCCGACTGGGAACAGGCGCCCGGCGCGCGCCTGGCCCACCCGCGCGAAGACCATTTATTGCCTTTCATGGTGGTGGCCGGTGCGGCCGGTGCGGTCGTCTGTGCGTAGACCGAGGTAGCAAACACGCCGGCGATCAGGGTTGCGAGCAGTTTATTCATGGTGGTCACCTCTTATTGGAATGGTTATTCAAATCACAGGCCGGCTGGCCCGTGACATGGATTCCAGATTAAGACTGCTCGACAGGAGGGTCTGTTCGCCATCGCACCCAGACCCTGTCGAGTTGTAACCACTTGTGAATATCCTACTTCCGCTTGCCGGTCTTGTGCAGCGGGACCGGTGGCGCAGGCGGTGGCGTCTCCACCACCGGGACGTTGGGGGTGCGGTACTCGTAGAACGGCTGCTTGATGGTGATCGGCCGGACGTCCAGGCGCATGTAGTAGGCCGAATACGCATCGTAGATGGCCGAGGCGTAGCCCACGGTGTCCTTGGTGCGGCTGAAGCGGAACTCGAAGCCCAGGTCCGGCTGCAGGTCACGCGGGCTGCCGAAGGCAATGCCGATCGCTTCGCTCTGGTCGCTGTCCACCAGCTTGGTCATCAGGTCCGCCACGGCCGTGTGGCCGAGGATGTCGGCCGAGAACAGCGGGCCGCGATAGTACGGATTCTTCGGATCGAACTTGCCACCCGCCTTGTCCGGCGAAGGCGTGGCCTTGCGGGTGGCGAAGCTGTAGTGGTCGCCGTTGTCCAGGTAGCTTATCTTGACGTTGCTGACGTTGAAGGCGCCGGCGGCCTCGGAGGTGGCTTCGGTCAGGTCGAGCAGCAGCGCCCCTTTGTAGCCGATGATCTCCACGTCGCGGTCCGGGGAAATGATCATCGCGGTGTTCTCGTCGATGCCCAGGCCGTATTTGTAGTTCTTGGCCAGCATGGCCGGCAGCATGCGCGCGAAGCGGCCGCGCACCAGCAGGTGCTGGTCCACAAAAATCTCGTCGCCGATGAAGCCCAGCCCGTGCGACAGTTCCATGCCGTCGGCCACGCCGCGCTTCAGGGTGGAGAGCACCGAGCGCACCTGGTAGAACATGGTGGAACTCATCATCGCGGCGCCCGCGCTGGTGCCGGCGATGACGCCGCCCCGGCGATACAGGGACCACAGCGCGTCCAGCACGGCGGTGTTGGTGCCGTCCTGGCGGCGCAGGGCCGCCGTGATGCGGGCCTGGTCGCCGCCGACGAAGTAGGCCCCGCCGGCGCTGGCCACGGCCTTGGCCACTTCCGGATCGTTGGCCGGGGCGCGCGGATCGTTCGACACGCGCCCCTGCACCGGCACCACGAAGGCGTCGGCGCCATAGGCGTTGAGCTGTTCGACGTCGGCCAGGGCGGCGCGCTCGGGCGCGTTGGAGGCGGTGCCGAACACGGCGATGCGCGCGCCCGGGCCACCGGCCAGCGCCACGATGCGCTGCCACACGGGGGCGTTCTCTCCACGCAGGCCGCCGCCGATGATGACCAGCGAGCCCTTGGGCGGCGTCTTCGGCTTGTTGATGTCGACAACGGGTTCGGGCGGCTTGGCCACCACCGGCGCCGGGGTGGTCTGGCCACGCGGCTGCGGCTGCTCATGGACGGGCGCTTGCGGCTTGGCCTGTACTGTGGCGGCCACGGCCACCAGCATTCCTGCGATTCCTGCAAATTGGCAGGCTAATTTGAGCATCGGATGGGGTTCCTATTCCGGGGGACGAGCAGCTGCCCCACAAAAACGCGCCACGGGCGTGCGCACGCAATCTAAGACTTAAGCAAATGAATCAGTAGCCCGCAGGCAAAATAATACGATGGATTCGAGTTCCGCGTCGCCGTGTTCGGCTTGCGCAATTTGTGCCACACTTGTAACACTTGTCACCCTCGTCACACAGTTCCAAGGCCATGCACGTACACACCCACGACGTTTCCCTCGACGGCAGCAGCCTGCGCTGCCAGCTGACCAGTTACCATTTTGGCACGCCCGGGCGCGGTAAGAAAGTCTATATTCAGGCCTCGCTGCATGCGGACGAGGTGCCGCCCATGCTGGTGGCCCAATTCCTGCGCAAGGAACTCGCGCGCCTTGAAGCGCATCTGACGGGGGAAGTGATCCTGGTCCCGGCCGCCAATCCGCTCGGGCTGGCGCAGGCAATCCAGGGCACGCCGTTCGGCCGCTTCGACCTCACCACCGGCACCAACTTCAACCGCGCCTTCCGCCATGTGGCGCAGGACTTGAAGACCTCGCTGGAAGGCCGGCTGGGCGCGGACGCGCAGGCCAACGCGGCACTGGTGCGCGAACATGCGCGCGCTTCACTGGAGCGCTGGACCGTCTGCAATGACGCCGAGGCGCTCAAGAAGATCCTGCTGACGATGGCCATCGACGCCGACATCGTGCTCGATCTGCATTGCGATAACGAGGCCGTCATCCACCTTTACACCGGCACGCCGCTGGCCGGGCAGATCATGCCGCTGGCCGCGCTGCTGCAGGCGCATGCCGTGCTGCTGGCGCGCGAAGGCGGGGGCGAACCGTTCGACGAAGCCTGCAGCCGCCTGTGGTGGGACCTGGCCGAGCATTTTGGTGCGGCCACGCCGATTCCCGACAACGGCTGCCTGGCCGCCACCGTCGAACTGCGTGGCGAGATGGACGTGCGCTACGACTATGCCGAAGGGGATGCCAAGGTCCTGATCCAGTTCCTGGCCCACGCCGGCGTGATCGACATCCCAACCGAGCAGCTGCCCGCGCCGCTGTGCCAGCCCACCCCGCTCGAAGGCGTGCAGCCGGTGACGGCGCCGCACAACGGCGTACTGGTCATGCTGCGCAAGCTGGGCGACCAGGTCAAGGCGGGCGACACCGTGGCGGACCTGATCAACCCCGTCAGCGGCCACACCACGGCGCTCAAGGCCAGCGTGGACGGCGTGCTGTTCGCCTCCACCGCGCACCGCCACCTGCTGCGCGGGATGGCCGTGGCCAAGGTCGCGGGGGCGACGGCCTACCGTTCCGGCAACCTGCTGTCCGACTGAGGACGACCGTACGCATGCGTAAGCTGAAGCTCCCCAACACCTTCGTCCTGCTGTTTGCCATTCTCGCCCTGATTGCGCTGGCCACCTGGATCGTCCCGGGCGGGAAGTACGACACCCACCTGGTCAACGGCAAGCAGCTGGTCGACCCCGGCACCTTCCGCTACATCGCCAGCAATCCCCAAGGCCCGGTGGCGCTGATGATGGCGCCCATCAAGGGCTTCGTGGAGGCCGCGCAGATCATCGGCTTCGTGCTCATCGTGGGCGGCGCCTTTGCCGTGCTGCAGAAGACCGAAGCCATCGACACGCTGATCAAGTCGGTGGCGCGCGCCCACACCCGCTCGCCCTTCGTGCGCGCCGCGCTCATCCCGGTGTTCGTCACCATGTTCTCGCTGGGCGGGGCCACCTTCGGCATGGCCGAGGAAGCCATCCCCTTCGTGCTGATCTTCGTGCCGCTGGCGATCGCGCTGGGCTACGACACCATCGTCGGGGTGTCGATCCCCTTCGTCAGTTCCCAGGTGGGCTTCGGCTCGGCCTTCCTCAATCCGTTCAACGTCGGCATCGCCCAGGGCATCGCCAACGTGCCGGTGTTCTCGGGGATCGGCTACCGCATGATCGTCTGGCTGGCGGCCACGCTGGTCACCATCGCTTTCCTGATGTGGTACGCGGCCCGCATCAAGCGCGACCCCACCCGCTCGCCCACCTTTGAGATGGACCAGGCCGTGCGCGCCCAGCACACCGGCAGCTTCGACGCCGACTTCGCCGGCATGAGCGGCGCCCACAGCGCCGTGCTGTGGATCTTCCTGCTGGCCCTCGCGGGCATGGTGGTGGGCGTGGTGCATTACGGCTGGGGCATCGACGAGATGGCCGCGCTGTTTTTGGTGATGGCAATCGTGATCGGCACGGTCGGGCGGCTCGGCAGCGAAGGCTTCATCGCCGCCTTCATGCAGGGCGCGCGCGACTTCGTCCCCACCGCGCTGGTGATCGCGCTGGCGCGCGGTACCGTGGTGCTGGCGCGCGACGCCCACATCATCGACACCATGTTGAATGGCCTGATGCCGCTGGTGCAATCGTCCAGCCCCATCTTCGCGGCCCAGAAGATGTTCCTGATCCAGACCGTGATCAACTTCTTCGTCCACTCGGGCACCGGCCAGGCCGCGCTGACCATGCCCATCATGGCGCCGCTGGCCGACCTGGTGGGCGTGACGCGCCAGACCGCGATCCTGGCCTTCCAGCTGGGGGAACTGAGCACGCCCATCATTCCGACCTCGGGCATTACCGTGGGCGTGCTGGCGCTGGCGCGCATCCCCTGGATCACCTGGGTCAAGTGGATGCTGCCCCTGCAGCTGATGTACCTGGTGCTGGCCCTGGGCCTGTTGATTCCGCCTTGCCTGATGAACTGGTGAGCGGGTCCATCACCCTGATGCGCCACGGCCGGCCCGTGTGCGCGCAGGATGGATGGGTGGGCGCGCAGGCCTTCGCGGACTGGATCGCGCGCTACGACGCGGCCGAGGTGGCGCCTGCCGGGGTGCCGGAAGGCGCCCGCGCGGCCGCCGCCGATGCCGTCCACGTTGTGTGCAGCGAGCTGCCGCGCGCGCTGACCTCGGTGGCCGCGCTCGGGCGCGTCCCTTCCCTGTGCGATGCGCGCTTCGGCGAGGCGGCCCTGCCGTGGGCGCCATGGCGTGGCCTGCGGCTGCCGGTGGCGGCGTGGGCTGGCGTGGCCCGTCTGCTGTGGCTGGCCGGCTGGTCGGGTCAGGTGGAATCGCGCCGCGCCGCCCGTCTGCGCGCGGCCTGGTGCGCGCGCCGGCTGGCCGAACTGGCGGCCGACGGCCCGGTTCTGCTGGTGGGGCACGGCATCATGAACCGGATGATCGCGGCCGAACTGTGCGCCGGCGGATGGGAAAGCTGCGGCCGTGCCGGGGCGAGGTACCGGAGCGGGTACTGGAGCGCGCAGCGCTTCGCACCCGGTTCCGAACGGCCTCTCTAGCTGAGGTAGATGTTCGGGAAGTAGCGCTCCATCAGCGACTCGGGCTTTTGCGGCGGCGTGAAGCCGAACTCGGCGTACAGCTTGTGGGCGTCGCTGGTGGCCAGGGTGAAGCGGCGCAAGCCTTTCAGGCTGGGGTGCGCCATCACCGCCTTCATGATCTCCCGGGCGTAGCCGCGCCCACGGTACTCGGGAATCACGAACACGTCGACCAGGTTGCCGAAGGTGGCGAAATCGGTCACCACGCGGGCGAACGCGACTTGCCTTCCATCGACATAGCCACCAAAGCACAGCGAGTTTTCAATCGCCCGCTCCACCACCGTGCGCGAGATGCCCACCGCCCAGCTCGACTGCTCGCTGAGGAACCGGTAGATCATGTTGACGTCGAGTTGGGAACGATCCGTGCTGATCTGCAAATGGGTCATGGGTGAGCGTCGTTGGCAGAAAAATACCGATTCTACCGAGGATTGGCGCTTCGTGTCTTAGCGCGCGCGATTGTGCGCCCCTCAGTTGCGTGCCCTTATTGCGTGCCCTTATTGCGTGCCCCTACTGCGTGCCTCTCCCCTGCGGCCGAAATTGCCAGCGCCGGCAAGCGCTGTTTTATAATCCTGCAAAGAAAAGGAATCCCTCAACATGACCTCACAATTCGACAAGAAAGGCGAAGCCTGGTCGGCGCGCTTTTCCGAACCCGTTTCCGACCTCGTCAAACGCTACACCGCTTCGGTTTTCTTCGATAAACGCCTGGCCCTGTTCGATATCCAGGGCTCGCTCGCCCATGCCGAGATGCTGGCCGCCCAGGGCATCATCAGTGCCCAGGACCGCAGCGAGATCGAGCGCGGCATGGCGCAGATCCGCAGCGAAATCGAGGCCGGCAGCTTCGAGTGGCTGCTCGACCTGGAAGACGTCCACCTGAACATCGAGAAGCGCCTGACCGAACTGGTGGGCGACGCGGGAAAACGCCTGCACACGGGCCGTTCGCGCAACGACCAGGTGGCCACCGACATCCGCCTGTACGTGCGCGCGGCCATCGACGACATCACGGCGCTGCTGCAGCAGCTGCGCGGGGCGCTGGTGGACCTGGCCGAGCGCCATGCGGACACCATCCTGCCGGGCTTTACCCACATGCAGGTGGCCCAGCCCATCACCTTCGGCCACCACATGCTGGCCTACGTGGAGATGTTCGGGCGCGACGTCGAGCGCATGGCGGACGCCCGCCGGCGCGTCAACCGCCTGCCGCTGGGCGCGGCCGCCCTGGCCGGCACCACCTTCCCGATCGACCGCGAGCGCGTGGCGCGCACCTTGGGCTTCGAGGACGTGTGCCACAACTCGCTGGACGCCGTGTCCGACCGCGACTTCGCCATCGAATTCTGCGCCGCCGCCTCGCTCATCATGATGCACGTGTCGCGCATGTCGGAAGAGCTGATCATCTGGATGAGCCCACGGGTCGGCTTCATCGACATCGCCGACCGCTTCTGCACGGGTTCGTCGATCATGCCGCAAAAGAAAAACCCGGACGTGCCGGAACTGGCGCGCGGCAAGACCGGGCGCGTGTACGGCCACCTGAATGGTTTGCTGACCCTGATGAAAGGCCAGCCGCTGGCCTACAACAAGGACAACCAGGAAGACAAGGAGCCGCTGTTCGACACGGTCGACACCGTGGTGGACACGCTGCGCATCTTCGCCGACATGGCCGGCGGGATCACCGTCAAGCCGGAGGCCATGCGCGCGGCCGCCCTGCAGGGCTACGCCACCGCGACCGACCTGGCCGACTACCTGGTCAAGAAAGGCTTGCCGTTCCGCGATGCGCACGAAGCCGTGGCACGCGCCGTGCGTGCCTGCGACGACGCCGGCTGCGACCTGGCCGAGATGTCGCTCGACACCCTGCGCCAGTTCTCCAGCCTGATCGGCGAGGACGTGTTTGCCGTGCTGACCTTGGAAGGGTCGGTCGCGGCGCGCGACCATGTGGGCGGCACCGCGCCGAATCAGGTGCGCGCGGCGATCGCCCGCGTGCGCGCCCAGCTGGCCGGTTGAAGTTCCCGGCCCGGCTCGATCCGGGCCGGCAAAGCGCTGCCTGCAACGGGCAGCGCGGTAGTTCGTGGCGCCGTAATGAATTGCAATCGATTCCCGTAGCACTCAATAAGAGCAAAGAGGAGACACGATGTTCATGGCACTTTCACGGCTGATTGACGGCCTCAACGACCGCATCGCCAGCGTTGTCAGCTGGGCGCTGCTGGCCGCGGTCATCATTTGCGCGGGCAATGCGGTGGTTCGCTATGCCCTGTCCACCAGTTCCAACGCCTGGCTGGAAATCCAGTGGTACCTGTACGCGGCCATGTTCATGCTGGCCAGCGCGCACACGCTGCGGCGCGACGAGCATGTGCGCATCGACGTCGTGGTCGGGCGCTTCTCGAAACGCACCCAGGTATGGATCGATTTGTTCGGCTTCCTGTTCTTCCTGCTTCCCATTTGCCTGCTGATCCTCTGGTACGGCGTGCCGTACGCGCTGCTGTCGCTGCAGAGCGGCGAGATGTCCAGTAACGCGGGCGGCCTGATCGTCTGGCCCGCCAAGCTGCTGGTGCCGCTCGGCTTTGCGCTGCTGGTGCTGCAGGCCGTCTCCGAGATCATCAAGCGCATCGCGTACCTGGCCGGACGGATCGACGGCCACGAGTTCGCCAAGCAGGGCACCACGCCCGAGGATGAAATCGAGGCCATCAAGGCCGCCAACCAGCTGAACTGAGCAACTCAATTAAAGGGACCCATGGAAGCATTCCTCATCGCGAACCTGGCGCCGATCATGTTCGGCGCGCTGGTCATCTTCCTGCTGTCGGGCTTTCCGGTGGCGTTTTCCCTGGCCGCCAACGGCCTTTTTTTCGGCCTGGTGGGCATCGAGCTGGGGCTGCTCAAGCCTGAACTGCTGCAGGCGCTGCCGAACCGGATCTTCGGCATCATGGGCAGCGACACGCTGCTGGCCATCCCCTTCTTCACCTTCATGGGCCTGATCCTGGAACGCTCGGGCATGGCGGAAGACCTGCTCGACACCATCGGCCAGCTGTTCGGGCCGATCCGTGGCGGCGTGGCCTATGCCGTGATCTTCGTGGGCGCGCTGCTGGCCGCCACCACCGGCGTGGTGGCCGCTTCAGTCATTTCGATGGGCCTGATTTCCCTGCCGGTGATGCTGCGCTACGGGTACGACAAGAAGGTGGCCTCGGGCGTGATCGCCGCTTCCGGCACGCTGGCGCAGATCATTCCGCCTTCGCTGGTGCTGATCGTGATGGCCGACCAGCTGGGCCGCTCGGTGGGCGACATGTACAAGGCCGCCTTCATTCCCGGCCTGGTGCTGACCGCCATGTACGCCGGCTACATCCTGTCGCTGTCGATCTTCAAGCCGGCCAGCGTGCCGGCCCTGCCCCTGGAGGCGCGCAACCTGCGCGAGCCGAACGGCGACAGCGGCGTGCGCTCGCTGGCCGCGCTCACCTTCGGTGCGGTGGCACTGGCCTACGCCTTCGTGCACTGGTGGGGCGTGCGCCACCCGACCTTGGCCAAGGATGAACTGGGGATCTACGGCGCGGCAGTGGGCATCGTCGGCGCCTTCCTGCTGGCGCTGGCCAACCGCCACCTGAACCTGGGCCTGCTCTCGCGCATGGCCGAGCGCGTGGTGTTCGTGCTGGTGCCGCCCCTGGCCCTGATCTTCCTGGTCCTCGGCACGATTTTTGTCGGCATCGCCACGCCCACCGAAGGCGGCGGCATGGGCGCGATGGGCGCCCTGATCCTGGCGCTCATCAACCGCCGCCTGACCATGCCGCTGCTGCGCCAGGCCATGTCGTCCACCACCCGGCTGGCCTGCTTCGTGATGTTCATCCTGATCGGATCGACCGTGTTCGCCCTGGTGTTCCGCGGCGTGAACGGCGACCTGTGGGTCGAGCACCTGCTGACCAGCCTGCCGGGCGGCGTGCTGGGCTTCCTGATCGTCGTGAACCTGATGTTCTTCGTGCTGGCCTTTTTCCTCGACTTCTTCGAGCTGGCCTTCATCCTGGTGCCGCTGGTGGGACCGGTGGCGCACAAGCTGGGCATCGACCTGATCTGGTTTGGCGTGCTGCTGGGCGTGAACATGCAGACCTCGTTCATGCACCCCCCGTTCGGCTTCGCCCTGTTCTACCTGCGCTCGGTGGCGCCGAAGGAGGTCAAGACCTCGGACATTTATTGGGGCGCGATTCCATTCGTGGCCATCCAGGTGATCACGGTGGCGCTCATCATCGGCTTTCCGCAGCTGGTGTCGGTGGAGAAGACGGTGGACATGGACGAGCAGCTGGAACTGAAGATCGACGCCCCGGCGCCGGAGGCAGCGTCATTGCAGCTGCCGGCGGCCGGCGCGGACGGCGCGTCCAAGGCGGAAGAAGAGGACGGCACGCCCCAGCTGCAGTTTTCCACCGACGAGGAAGCGGCGGCGAAGGACAAAAAGTAGCGCGGATGTCACAACCGGGCGGCGACGCAACGCTTTTCACAAAGATTTACAATCGACAATTTGAAACGTTGCCGGAAATCACATAGCATCTGTCAATACTTTCCTTTGACAATTGATTTCCGGGAGCCTTTATGGATGATGTCCTCGTCGCCGAGGTGGATGCAGTCGCGCCGCTGCCTGCGGCCCCGGAGCCCTCACGGCCGGCCCCGGTCCTGTCGGCGGCGCTGGGCGCTGCCGGCCTCCTGTCCGCCTGCGGCGGCGGTGGCGGCGGCGCCAGCCCGTCCCCTGGCAGCGACAACGCGGCGGTGGTCAGCAGCGGATCGGCTGCCGCCGTTCCCGTCACCGAAGCCATCACCCCGGTACGCGCGGCGCGCTTCCTGACCCAGGTCTCGATGGGCGTCACGCGCGCGCAGATCGCGCGCGTGCAAAGCCTGGGCTATGCCGGCTGGCTCGATGAGCAGTTCGACATGGCGCCCAGCGCCTCGCGCTGGGATGCGCTGGTGGCGGCGGGCCTGGCCGACATCGCCAACAAGAACAACGAAACCGGCATCGACGCGGCCATCTGGAGAAAGCTCCTGTCGTCCCCGGACACGCTGCGCCAGCGCGTGACCCTGGCGCTGTCGGAGATCATCGTCACCGCGATCGCCGGGTATGTGGGCGGCGGCTGGCGCCAGTTCACGGGCGCGGCCTGGCTCGACCTGCTGGAAGCGAACGCCTTCGGCAACTACCGCACGCTGCTCCAGCAAGTGAGCCTGTCGGCGCCGATGGGCGAATACCTGACCTACCGGAACAACGCCAAGTACAACGCCAAGACCGGCGCCCTGCCCGACGAGAACTACGCGCGCGAGCTGATGCAGCTGTTTACCATCGGCCTGGTACAGTTGAATGCCGACGGCACGCCCAAGCTATCCGGCGGCCTGCCGCAGGAGACCTACACGCTGGACGACATCACGGGCCTGGCGCGGGTGTTCACCGGCTGGGGCTACGACCTGGCCGGCGGCGACACCTCCACGCCGGATTTCAAACGCCGTCCGATGACGCAGACCGCGTCGCGCTTCGAGACCGGCGAGAAGAAGTTCCTGGGCGCGACCGTGGCCGCCGGCAGCGACGCGCTGGTCTGCCTGTCGCAGGCCCTCGACATCATCTTCGCCCATCCCAACGTGGCGCCGTTCGTGAGCCGCCAGCTGATCCAGCGCCTGGTGTGCAGCAATCCATCGCCGCAGTACGTGGCGCGCATTGCGGCGGTCTTCAACAACGACGGCAAGGGCGTGAAGGGCAACCTGCGGGCGGTGATCAAGGCCATCGCGCTCGACCCGGAAGCGCGCAGCGACGCCAAGCTTGCCGACACAAGCTTCGGCAAGCTGCGCGAACCCATCCTGCGCTTTGCCGCCTGGGCGCGCGCCTTCAATGCCACCTCGCCCAGCAACGCCTGGGCCATCGGCAACACCTCGGATGCGGCCTCGCGGCTGGGCCAGAGCCCGCTGCGGGCCGGCTCGGTGTTCAACTTCTTCCGCCCCGGTTACGTGCCGCCCAACAGCGCCATGGGCAGCGCCGGCATGGTGGCGCCCGAATTCCAGATCGCGAACGAATCGAGCGTGGTGGGCTACGTGAACTACATGCAGAACGCCGTCAGCCGTGGGGTGGGCGATGTCAAGGCCGACTACAGCGCGCTGCTGCCGCTGGCCGAGACGCCCGCTCCCCTGCTCGACGAAATCAACCTGCTGCTGGCAGCGGGCCAGCTGGGTTCCGCCACGCTGGAGCTGATCGTCAAGGCGCTCGACAGCATGCCCAAAGGGACCGACACGGCCCGCCTGAACCGCATCTATGCGGCCCTGACGCTGGTGCTGGCGTCGCCCGAATTCCTGATCCAGAAATAAAAGGGACGGCATGAACAACGATGGCAAAAACAAAAACGCTATGAACGCCTCGCGGCGTGCTTTCCTCCAGCGCGCCTCGGCGCTGTCGATGGCCGGCGCGGCCGCGCCCTGGGCCATGAGCCTGGCCGCGATGGCCGAAGCCAGCGCCGCCGACGCCACCGGCTACAAGGCGCTGGTGTGCGTATTCCTCTACGGCGGCAACGACTACGCCAATACGCTCACGCCCTACGACCCGGACAACTACGCGCGCTACCAGGCCCTGCGCCCGGTGCTGGCCCATGCGCGCGAGGCGCTGGCCGCCACGGTGCTCAACCCGGTCGCCGCGCCCCTGGACTCGGCCGGCTTCGCGCACCAGTACGCGCTGGCGCCGACCCTGGGTGCGCTCAATCCCTTGTTCGACGCCGGCCGCCTGGCCGTGCTGCTCAACGTCGGCACGCTGGTGCAGCCCACCACCAAGGCGCAGTACAGCGCCAAGTCGGTCAAGCTGCCGCCCAAGCTGTTCTCGCACAACGACCAGCAGTCGGTGTGGCAGTCCTCGCTGCCGGAAGGCGCCACCTCGGGCTGGGGCGGGCGCATGGGCGACCTGTTCGAGTCCAGCAATGCCAACAGCACCTTCACCTGCGTGAACGTGGCCGGCAACGCCGTGTTCATGGCCGGGCGCCGCGTGGCCCAGTACCAGGTCTCGACCAGCGGGTCGGTGCCCCTGTCGGGACTGAAGAACCGGCTGTTCGGCTCGAGCGCCGGCTCGGAGGCGCTGCGCACCCTGGTCACCCAGCCGCGCAAGCACATGCTGGAAAACGAGATCAACCGCATCAGCAAGCGCTCGATCGATGCCAACGAGACCCTGACGGCGGCATTGGCGTCCAGCCCCGCGCTGACGACGGCATTCCCGACCGGGAACAGCCTGGCGGACCAGCTCAAGATGGTGGCGCGCATGATCGGCGCCGCGCCGGCGCTGGGCGTCAAGCGCCAGGTGTTCTTCGTCTCGCTGGGCGGCTTCGACACCCACGACGCCTTGACCACCGACCACCCGGTCCTGATGGGCAAGCTTGGCGCGGCGCTGGCCGCCTTCGACGCCGCGACCATCGAACTGGGCGTGTCGGACAAGGTCACCAGCTTCACGGCCTCGGACTTCGGGCGCACGCTGACGGGCAACAGCAACGGTTCCGACCACGGCTGGGGCAGCATGCATTTCGTGCTGGGCGGGGCCGTGCAGGGCCGGCGCTTCTACGGCACCGCACCGGTGGTGGCCAACAACGGACCGGACGACGTGGGCCAGGGCCGGCTGCTGCCGACCACCTCGGTCGAACAGCTGGCCGCCACCCTGGGCGGGTGGCTGGGCGTGTCCGACAGCGAACTGTTAAGTTTGCTTCCTAACTTGTCAAATTACAATCCCAGCGCACGCCGGCTCGGCATCGTATAAACTTGCGGTCTCGGATGGCAATCATGTTGTTTCTGCATGACAGCCACGCTCATTTGACAGGCATGGCGCCCAGCGCCGCGGACCGGGGCAGATGTTTTCAACGGACGACAAGTCGTTTAACCAGTTATTCAAGGCACACCCCATTCCCATGTGGGTGTACGACCTTGAGACCCTCGCGTTTCTGGCAGTCAATTCGGCTGCCGTGGCCCACTACGGCTACAGCGAGGAAGAATTTCTGCGCCTGACGATCCGCGATCTGCGTCCCGACGACGAGCTGGCCCGGCTCGAAGCGAACCTGGCCACCGCCCCGCGCCAAGGGCTGGAGCGCTCGGGCGTGTGGCGCCACCGCCGCCGCGACGGGCGCATCATCGACGTCGAGATCAGCTCTCACCCCCTGCAATTTCACGGCCGCGCCTGCAAGTTCGTGCTGGCCCACGACGTCACCGACCGCGTCGAGAGCGAGCGCAAGGTCGCGCGCCTGAACCGCGTGTATGCGCTGCTGTCCGGGATTAACTCGGCCATCGTGCGCATCCGCGAACGCGTCTCGCTGTTTCGCGAAGCCTGTCGCCTGGCCACCCACGAAGGGGGCTTTTGCGGCGCCTCGATCGCCAGCGTGCGCGGCGACGGCGCCGTGCACCGCTTCGAGGCCGAAGCGGGCCGCCCGCTGCCGGTGCTGCCGCTTGACCAGCAGCGCAACAGCCCCACCCAGCGCGTCGCGCGCGAACACAACACCATCGTCTGCAACGACGTGCAAGCCGACCCCGAGCTGGCGGCCCTTGCCGTGGGCGGGGTGCGCGCCGTGGCCGCGTTCCCGCTCATGCTGGGCAACCGCGTCGCGGCGGTGCTGACGCTGTCGTCCGAAACGGCGGGCGTGTTCGATGCCGACGAAATGCGCCTGCTGCACGAACTGGCCGGCGACCTCGCCTTTGCGCTGCTGTTTTTCGACCGTGAAGAGCAGATCAGCTACCTGGCGCACCACGACGTCATGACCTCGCTGCCGAACCGCCGCCTGTTCCTCGACCGCCTGTCGCAGCTGCTGCATCCCGGCGGCGGCAGCGTCGCCATGGTGCTGCTGAACCTGGACCGCTTCGCCCAGCTGAACGACGCGCTCGGGCGCCACGCCGGCGACGCCCTGCTCGGCCAGATCGCCCGGCGCCTGTCGCACCGCCTGCCCGAGTCGTACAACGTGGCGCGCATCGGCGGCGACACCTTCGCGCTGGCCATTCCCGAACTGGCGCGCGCGGTGGACGCCGTGCAGCGTCTGGAAGAAGCCGTGTTTGCCGCGCTCGACCAGCCCTACATGATCGGCTCGCAGGAAGTGCGGGTCTCGATCCGCGCGGGCCTGGCGCTGTTCCCGGCCGATGGCGTGGACGCCGAGACGCTGTTCACGCGCGCGGAAGCGGCGCTCAAGAACGCCCGCACGCACGGCGAGCGCTACCTGTTCTACGCGCCCCACATGAATGCCGCCATGGCCGAGCGGGTGGCCCTGGAACACCAGCTGAGGAACGCGCTGGCGGCGCAGGAATTCGTCATGATGTACCAGCCGCGCGTGGACCTGAACACCGGCCGCATCGTCAGCGCCGAAGCGCTGGTGCGCTGGAACCACCCGCAGCGCGGGCTGATCGGACCGGCCGACTTCATCTTGCTGGCCGAAGAAACAGGCCTGATCCGCGCGCTGGGCGCATGGGTCATCAACGCCGTGTGCGCCCAGCAGCGCGCGTGGATCAATGCGCATACCTCGATCGTGCCGGTGGCGGTGAACCTGTCGGCGGTGCAGTGCGCGCACACTGAGCTGCTCTCGACCATCGGCGAAGCGATCAAGCGGCGCGAGCTCAGTGATGGCCTGATCGAATTCGAACTGACCGAGACGGCCGTGATGACCAATCCGGATGCGGCGGCCAGCAACCTGCTGGCGCTCAAAAAACTGGGCGTGCAGCTGTCGCTGGACGATTTCGGCACGGGTTATTCGTCCTTGGCGCAGCTGAAGCGCTACCCGTTCGATGTGGTGAAGATCGACCGTTCCTTCATTTCCGGCGTGGACACCAATGTCGAGGACAAGGCCATCGCCGCCGCCATCATCGCCATGGCGCACAGCTTGGGATTGCGGGTAGTGGCCGAAGGGGTCGAGACCCAGGCGCAGCTGGACATGCTGCGCAGCCTGAAGTGCGACGAGCTGCAGGGGTTTTACTTCAGCCGGCCGATTACGGCCGATGAATTCGCGGAATTGCTGCGCGAGGATCGGCGGCTGGTGGCTTGAGGGTGGGCGGACTAAAGCGCCTTCCATATTGTTAGCTTCCAAACCGTCGCCCTGGCGAAGGCCAGGGCCCATAGCGCGCGTGCTCAGAGTGGAACCGTGCCACTGACTGAACGCGCCATGGGTCCCGGCCTGCGCCGGGACGACGGCTCTTGTAGTCATGCGTTAGGACTCGCGGTGACTCCCTCCCGCTTGGCCACCAGCGTCAAGATATCGTAACTGGCCACCAGCTCCTCGTTCTGATTGGTCACCTGCACATCCCACGCCACCACGCCCTGCCCGCGTCCGCGTTCGTCGACGCGGTTGCGGTCCACCTTGCGCTTGCAGGTGAGGCGTGCGCGGATGGTGTCGCCGATCGCCACCGGCGCGACAAACCTCAGGTTATCCAGCCCATAGTTGGCCAGCACCGGCCCCGGCGCAGGCGAGACGAACAGCCCCGCCGCCGCCGACAGCACGAAGTACCCGTGCGCGATGCGCTGGCCGAACTGGGAGTCGCGCGCCGCGATCTCGTCAAAATGCATGTAGAAGTAGTCCCCCGATATGCCGCCGAAGGCGACGATGTCGGCCTCGCTCACCGTGCGCCGGTGCGTCAGCAGCGAGTGGCCGATCTCCAGGTCCTCGAAATGGCGCCGGAACGGATGCACCACGCTTTCCAGCACGGCGCCGCCGCGCACATATTCGCCCGTCACCGCCGTCAGCATGGTGGGCGATCCCTGCACCGCCGCGCGCTGCAGGAAGTGGCGCACGGCGCGTATCCCGCCCAGCTCCTCGCCCCCGCCCGCGCGTCCCGGGCCGCCGTGCTTGAGCTGCGGCAGCGGCGAACCGTGCCCGGTGTTGTCCACGGCCGCCTCGCGATCGAGCACCAGCACGCGGCCGTGCGAGGCCGCCAGGCGCGGCACCGCGTACAAGGCCACGGCGCTGTCCCTGGTCGCCAGCGTGGTCACCAGGCTGCCCTTGCCGCGCGCCGCCAGCGCCAGCGCTTCGTCCAGGTCGTGGTAGGGCATCAGGGTGCTGACCGGGCCGAAGGCTTCGATGTCGTGCACGGCGCTGCTTCCCATGCCGTCCTCGCACAGCAGCAGCGTAGGGGCCATGAAGGCGCCGCGCGCGGCCGTCTCGCCGAGCGGACGAAAACCCTCGTGGGCGCCGTACACCACGCCGTTGCCCTCGGCCAGCCGGCGCACGCGTTCGAGCACGTCGCGCTGCTGGTCCATGGAGGCCAGCGCGCCCATGCGCACGCCTTCGACTGCCGGGTCGCCCACCACCACCTTGGCAAGCCGCTCGCGCAGGCGCGTGGCCACCGCATCGACCTGCGTGCGCGGCACGATCACGCGGCGGATCGCGGTGCACTTCTGCCCCGCCTTGGCGGTCATCTCGCGCACCACTTCCTTGATGAACAGCTCGAATTCGGGGTCGTCCGGCGTGACCTCGGGCGCGAGGATGGCGCAGTTGAGGGAATCGGCTTCGGCGGTGAACGGCACCGAGCGGGCAATCAGGTTGGCGTTGCTGCGCAGCTTGATGCCGGTATCGGCCGAGCCGGTGAAGGTGACCGCGTCCGCGCCATCCAGGCGGTCGAGCAGGTCGCCGGTGCTGCCGATGACGAGCTGCAGCGCGCCCTCCGGCAGCAGGTTCGACTCCATGGCGATGCGCACCATGGCTTCGGCCAGGTAGCTGGTGGCGGTGGCGGGCTTGCC